>JBCCAC010000098.1:0-7685 GCA_039815015.1 Pseudomonadota bacterium
AAGCTAAGATCGCCGCCGGCAGGGCGCGTCTGCTGCCGGCCCTCGTCATTTTCCTGCTCGACCTCGAAGACCTGACCGATTTCCTCGCAGGCGGCGAACAGGTCATAGGCGGTGTCGAAATAGGCGCCGATCTGACCGATACCGTAAAAGGCGACCGACAGGATGAGTTCCGCCGCGACGAGCTGGCCGATCGACAATTGCCCCTGAACGACGAGCCAGCCGCCGAGCGCGAGGAGCGCGGCGCTCGACAGCGCATAGAGAAGCAGAAACGCGACGGTCTGCGAAAGCGTGTAACGGTAATGCCGCCGGCGCGCCTCGATATAGTCGTGCGTCACCGCATCGGACCGGTCCATCGCGTAATAGGCGTGATCCTGCGACTTATAGAAACCGTTCGAGGCGCCGACATTTTCCAGCCAGCGCGCGGCTGCATATTTCGTGTGGCTGAGCTGCATGCCGGTGCGGATCGCGCCCCGCGTCCAGATGAGGACGATGAGCGCGCCTAAAGTCACGACGGTCATGTTGAAGGCGAGAAAGAACGGGTGGTAGAACGCCGTAACGACGAAACCGACGCCGCCCTGCAGCAGGATCGTGAAGGCACCGATCAGGATGGACGGCACCGCCTTCTGCACCGTCACCACATCGAAATAACGATTGAAGAGGTCGTCGCGATTTTCGTCCTGAAAGAACGGATTGCGCGCATGGATCGCGTGCAGCGTGATCTCCGCAACCAGTCGCGCGTAGAAGCGGCGGGCGAACTTTTCCATGATGTGAACGCGAAGCGCGCTCAGAACGACCGCGATCAGAAGGAACAGGAGCAGCGCGAGCGACAGCGTGAGGAGCGGCGTCACCAGCGCCGTGTTGGCCACGGAATTAATCAGCATCTGTACGGAGATCGGGGTCGCCAGCGACAGGATGCTGACGCCAATGCCGTAAATGATCGCGACGGTGATAAAACCACGGTCCGGCGCGATCAGCCGTACCAGCCAGCCAAGCGCCACGCGCGCCTGCATGGGTTTATGATTTGAAGGGACTGTCACGATGTCAGTTCTCTATACGTCGTACCCGGGGCCAATACCCTGTATTCAGGAAAGGTTGCTGCACAGACTGTGCGCCCATCCGCTCTTGCGAGTCTGTCGGTGAAAAGTCCACGACAGTCGGCACCGGATACGGGTCTTCATGCCGTCGGCGGGCGGCATCTCCTGTAAGTAATCGCCATTTGGAAGATCGGCGCTACGCCATGGATCGATCGGCGCGGAGCCGCATCAATTCGTCTTTCAGATGCAGGCGCAACCGCTTCATGCGCCGGATGCGGACGCTTTCCGGCGGCGACAGTCGCGATTCATGGGCGATTTTCGCATCCAGATCGTCAAGCCGCATGGCGAGCGCTTTGGTCTGCTGCTTGCGCATTCTGTTTCTGAACGCTGCCGCAACCGCGGACATGGCCAACTCCCAAGCGACAATACCGGACGATCCTGTGAGCATATCTTAGAACATCGCGTAATATTATTACCAATCGATGCTATCGCAGAACCGCGATAGAATTTGCCTATCGAGGTGCGGCGATCGAGGCATATCGGCTGCGATATGGCTGGGGGCGGCACGGTTGGCTGCAACGTGACACCTAGCCGAAACAGGAAAAGGGCGCATACCGGAAGTGCCCGTATGCGCCCTTTCATGGGTCAGAGCCTTGGGCCGAAACCCAAGGTCAGCGCCGTTCGGTCGCGCCGGATTTATTCCGCCGGTTCGCTCTCCACAGTCGCGGCGGCGGCCTCGGCAGCAGCCTGCGCTTCCAGCGCCTTCTTCTGCTTGTCGCGCAGCTTCTGGTCGCGGCGGCCAGCCTCGATGCGCGCGCGGTTCATGGCCGCGCCGGTTCCGGCCGGGATCAGGCGGCCGACGATGACGTTTTCCTTCAGGCCGTCGAGCTGGTCGATCTTGCCCTGGACGGACGCCTCGGTGAGGACACGAGTCGTCTCCTGGAATGACGCCGCAGAGATGAACGACCGCGTCTGCAGACTCGCCTTGGTGATGCCGAGGAGGACCGGCTTGCCCTCCGCCTTTTCCTGGCGGGAGGTCAGCTTGGCATTCTCCTCTTCCATCTCGCGCTCGTCGACCTGCTCGCCGACCAGAAGCGTCGTCGCGCCGGACTTGGTGATCTCGACTTTCTGCAGCATCTGACGGACGATCGTCTCGATGTGCTTGTCGTTGATCTTCACGCCCTGCAGTCGGTAGACCTCCTGAATCTCCCAGACGAGATATTCGGCCAGCGCCTCGACGCCCATGACATCGAGGATGTCGTGCGGGCTGGGATTGCCGTCGATCAGATAGTCGCCCTTCCTGACCGTATCGCCATCCTGCACCGACATATGCTTGCCCTTGGGCACCATATATTCGACCGTCTCGCCGTCTTCCGGGTGGATGAAGATCTTCTTCTTGGTCTTGTAGTCACGCCCGAACTCGACGCGGCCGTCGACCGCGGCGATGACGGCATTGTCCTTTGGCACACGCGCCTCGAACAGCTCGGCAACACGCGGCAGACCGCCGGTGATGTCGCGCGTCTTCGCCGCCTCGCGCGGGATACGCGCGATGACTTCGCCGGGTGCCACTGCCTGACCTTCGGAGACCGACAGGATGGCACCGACGTTCAGCTGATAGACGGCGGCTTCTTCGGACTTGTCCGACGTCAGCGTCAGGCGCGGCTTCAGATCGCCCGATTTCGGCTGCCCCTTCCAGTCGATGACGGTCTTGTTGGAAATGCCGGTCGCCTCGTCGGCGGCCTCTTCCATAGAGACACCCTCGATCAGGTCCTGATAGCCGACCGTACCGCCCGTCTCGGTGATCACCGGCGCGGTGTAGGGATCCCACTCCGCCATACGGTCGCCCTGCTTGACGATGTGCCCGTCTTCCCCGTGCAGCTGTGCGCCGAACGGGATGCGGTTCACGGAACGCTCGCGCCCTTCCATGTCGATGACGGCGAGTTCACCGCCGCGCGACATGGCGATGCGGCGGCCCTTGGCATCGACGATCGACTCAAGGTTACGGAATTCGAGCTTGCCGTCGAAAGAGGATTCCAGCGTCGACTGCTCGGAAACCTGCGCCGCACCGCCGATGTGGAAAGTCCGCATGGTGAGCTGCGTGCCCGGTTCGCCGATCGACTGCGCCGCGATGACGCCGACGGCTTCGCCGATGTTGACGGGCGTACCGCGGGCGAGATCACGCCCGTAGCAGGCCGCGCAGACGCCAAGCTTCGTCTCGCAGACGAGGGGCGAGCGGATCTGGACCGATGCGGGCTCCGCCGTCTCGATCGCCTTCACGTCTTCCTCGTCGAGGAGCGTTCCGGTCTTCCTGACGATCTCGCCCGTCTTCGCGTCGACGACATCGTCGGCGAGCGTGCGGCCGAGAATGCGTTCGCCCAGCGACACGATGGTCGTACCGCCCTCGACGATGGCCTTCACGGTCAGGAAATTCTCCGTCCCGCAATCCTCTTCTGCGATGGTGCAGTCCTGCGACACGTCGACGAGACGCCGGGTCAGATAACCCGAATTCGCCGTTTTCAGCGCCGTATCCGCGAGGCCCTTGCGAGCGCCATGGGTGGAGTTGAAATATTCAAGGACGGTCAGGCCCTCCTTGAAGTTCGAGATGATCGGCGTCTCGATGATCTCGCCACTCGGCTTGGCCATGAGCCCGCGCATACCGGCCAGCTGCTTCATCTGGGCGGGCGAACCACGCGCGCCGGAGTGCGCCATCATGTAGATGGCGTTGACCGGCTTTTCGCGGCCGCTCTCGTCCAGCTCGTGCGCGGAGAGCTTGTTCATCATGGCATCGGCCACCTGGTCGCCGCAGCGGGACCAGGCGTCGATCACCTTGTTGTACTTCTCGCCCTGCGTAATCAGGCCGTCCTGATATTGCTGCTCGAAGTCGGCGACGGTCGCACGCGCGTCGGTGACGAGCGCATCCTTTTCGTGCGGAATGATCATGTCGTCCTTGCCGAACGAAATGCCGGCCGAGCAGGCGTGGCGGAAGCCAAGGTCCATGATCGCATCGGCGAAGAGGACCGTCTCCTTCTGCCCCGTTTCGCGATAAACCACGTCGATGACGTCAGCGACTTCCTTCTTGGTCAGAAGGCGATTGACGATCTCGTAAGGCACCTTGTGCGATTTCGGCAACGTCTGGCCGAGGAGCATACGGCCGGGCGTCGTCTCGACGCGCTTCATATATTCCTTGCCGTCCTCGTCCGTCTGCGGGACGCGGGCGGTAATCTTGGAGTGCAGCGTTACATAGCCATTATCGAGCGCGTGCTGAACCTCGATGAAGTTCCCCAGCACCATGCCCTCGCCCGGTTCGCCCTGACGATCCATGGAAAGATAGTAGAGGCCGAGGATCATGTCCTGCGACGGGACGATGATCGGCTTGCCGTTCGCGGGCGACAGGATGTTGTTCGTCGACATCATGAGGACACGCGCCTCCAGCTGCGCCTCCAGCGACAGCGGTACATGGACAGCCATCTGGTCGCCATCGAAATCGGCGTTGAAGGCCGAACAGACACGCGGATGCAGCTGGATGGCCTTACCTTCGATGAGGACGGGCTCGAACGCCTGGATGCCGAGGCGGTGGAGCGTCGGCGCGCGGTTCAGCATCACCGGATGCTCGCGGATCACCTCTTCCAGGATGTCCCAGACTTCCTTGCGCTCCTTCTCGACCCATTTCTTCGCCTGTTTCAGGGTCATGGAGAGCCCCTTGGCGTCGAGGCGGGCGTAGATGAACGGCTTGAACAGCTCGAGCGCCATCTTCTTCGGCAGGCCGCACTGGTGCAGCTTGAGTTCCGGCCCGGTCACGATGACCGAGCGGCCGGAATAATCGACGCGCTTGCCGAGAAGGTTCTGGCGGAAGCGGCCCTGCTTGCCCTTCAGCATGTCGGACAGCGACTTCAGCGGACGCTTGTTGGCGCCCGTGATCGTGCGACCGCGGCGGCCATTGTCGAACAGTGCGTCGACCGATTCCTGCAGCATGCGCTTTTCGTTGCGCACGATGATATCGGGCGCGCGCAGCTCGATGAGGCGCTTCAGCCGGTTGTTGCGGTTGATGACGCGGCGATAGAGATCGTTGAGATCGGACGTCGCGAAACGGCCACCGTCCAGCGGCACCAGCGGGCGCAGATCGGGCGGAATGACCGGCACGACGCTGAGGATCATCCATTCCGGGCGGTTGCCCGACTGCTGGAACGATTCGATTACCTTCATGCGCTTGATGATCTTCTTGGGCTTCAGTTCCGACTTGGTGACGGCCAGCTCTTCCGTCAGCGCGGCGTGCTCGGCCTCGAGGTCCATCGTTTCGAGAAGCTCGCGGATCGCCTCGGCGCCGATACCCGCGGTAAAGCCGTCCTCGCCATATTCATCCTGCGCATCGAGCAGCTCGTCTTCGGTAAGGAGCTGGAACTTCTCGAGCGGCGTCAGGCCCGGCTCGATGACGATGAAGCTCTCGAAATACAGCACCTTCTCCAGCTGTTTCAGCTGGATGTCGAGGAGCATGCCGATGCGGCTGGGCAGCGATTTCAGGAACCAGATATGGGCGACGGGCGCGGCGAGCTCGATATGCCCCATACGGTCGCGGCGGACCTTGGAGACGGTCACCTCGACGCCGCATTTCTCGCAGACGATGCCCTTGTACTTCATGCGCTTGTACTTGCCGCACAGGCACTCATAGTCCTTGATCGGGCCGAAGATGCGCGCGCAGAACAGGCCGTCACGCTCGGGCTTGAACGTCCGGTAGTTGATCGTCTCCGGCTTCTTGATCTCACCGAACGACCACGAACGGATACGCTCCGGCGAGGCCACGCCGATCTTGATCTGGTCGAACGTCTCCGGCTTCGCCGCCGGGTTGTAGAAGTTCATCAGTTCGTTGTTCATGCCGCTTGTCCTTCTGCCCCCAAATCCGGGTCATCATTCAAATCGTCATCCCGGCGCTGGCCGGGATCCGGTCCCAAACGCCGCACCCGTCACTGGGTCCCGGCCTCCGCCGGGATGACGAGTGGGCGCCGGGCCGCGTTTACTCAGCCGCCTGCGGCAGCTGCTCGAGGCCTTCGCCCTCTTCCTCGTCGTCATTCTCGTTCTTGAGCTCGATGTTAAGGCCGAGGGAGCGGATTTCCTTCAGGAGCACGTTGAAGCTCTCCGGGATGCCCGCCTCGAACGTGTCATCGCCCTTGACGATCGCCTCGTAGACCTTGGTGCGGCCCTGGACGTCGTCCGACTTCACGGTCAGCATTTCCTGCAGCGTGTAGGCGGCGCCATAGGCCTGCAGCGCCCAGACCTCCATCTCGCCGAAGCGCTGGCCGCCGAACTGCGCCTTGCCGCCCAGCGGCTGCTGGGTGACGAGCGAGTACGGCCCGATCGAGCGCGCGTGGATCTTGTCGTCCACCAGATGGTGCAGCTTCAGCATGTAGATGTAGCCGACGGTCACCTTGCGATCGAACTTCTCGCCGGTCCGGCCATCGTAAAGATCGACCTGGCCCGAGCGATCGAGACCCGCCGCCTCCAGCATGTCGGCGACATCGGCCTCACGCGCGCCATCGAAGACGGGCGTGCCCATCGGAACGCCGCGCGACAGGTTCTGCGCCATCTCCATCAGCTCGTCGTCGGCAAGGCCGGCGATCTCGCCATCATACTGGCCGTTGTAGATGTCCTTCAGCTTGGCCTTCAGATCGTCGGAGGGCTTACCGCCTTTCGCGTGGATATCCTCCAGCATGCCCTTGATCTGAACGCCGAGGCCGCGCGCGGCCCAGCCGAGATGCGTTTCGAAGATCTGACCGACGTTCATGCGCGACGGCACGCCGAGGGGATTGAGCACGATGTCGGCATGGGTGCCGTCTTCGAGGAACGGCATGTCCTCCACCGGCAGGATGCGCGAAATGACGCCTTTATTGCCGTGGCGGCCGGCCATCTTGTCGCCCGGCTGCAGCTTACGCTTCACCGCAACGAAGACCTTCACCATTTTGAGGACGCCCGGCAGCATTTCGTCGCCGGCCTGCAGCTTCTCGACCTTCTCCTCGAAACGGTCCTTCAGGTTTTTCTGCGCGTCGTCATACTGGCCCTTCATGGCCTCGAGATCGGACTGCACCTTGTCGTCGGTAACGGCAAACTTCCACCAGTCGCGGCGGTTCTCGATGGCATCGAGCGCCTCCGCGGTGATCTTCTCGCCCTTTTTGAAGCCCTTCGGCGCGGCCGCGGCCATTTTCCCGACGAGCGTTTCCTTCAGGCGGTTGTAGGTCGCCCGATCGAGGATCGCGCGCTCGGTCTCGCGGTCGTTTTCCAGCCGCTCGATCTCCTCGCGCTCGATCTGCAGCGCGCGCTCGTCCTTGTCGATGCCGTGGCGGTTGAAGACGCGCACCTCGACGACCGTCCCGGCAACGCCCGGCGGCAGTTTCAACGAGGTATCGCGCACGTCCGACGCCTTCTCACCAAAAATGGCGCGCAGCAGCTTCTCCTCCGGCGTCATCGGCGATTCGCCCTTCGGCGTGATCTTGCCGACGAGGATATCGCCGGGCTCGATCTCCGCGCCGATATAGACGATACCCGCCTCGTCGAGGTTGCGGAGCGCCTCCTCGCCGACGTTCGGGATGTCGCGGGTGATTTCCTCGGGACCCAGCTTCGTATCGCGGGCCATCACCTCGAACTCCTCGATGTGGATCGAGG
>JBCCAC010000258.1:0-3985 GCA_039815015.1 Pseudomonadota bacterium
CGTCAGTTCGCCCCGCATCTGCTGGCTCAAATCCTCGATCAGGGTCAGTCCGAGCGTACCGCGCGCTTTCACCGGGGACGGATCGAAGCCCGGGCCGCTATCCGTGACGGTCAATTTGAACCGGGTCTTTCCGACCTCGGTCAAGGTCACCCGGATGTCGCTGCCCGGCGCGTGTTTGAAGGCGTTCGACAACAGCTCCGTTACGATCAGTCCGAGCGGTGATGCGGTTGCGGTATCGATCGTGACGGACACTATATCTAGTTCGGCAATCTGGCTTTCCGCCCTGTGAGACTGCGCCAGCACCTCGACCAGGGGAACGAGGTAGGCGGCCGTATCCACCTCCGTCGCCTCGCCACCGCCGGCGTAAAGAAGGTCGTGCAACATCGCCATGGCCTGCATCTGATCCGCCAGCGCCTTCGATCCACTGGCATTATCGCCCTTGTGTCGCCGCTGAAGATTGAGCGTCGAAATGAGCAGCTGTAGATTATTCTTCGCGCGGTGCTGTATGTCCCGGGCCAGCACGGTCTGCTGATCGAGCAGCTGGGACAGCGACCGGTTCAGGCGATTTCGTTCGCGCGCCGTATAGAGCGCGCCGACCAGAAGCAGCGTCATAAGCACGCCTGCCGCACCGCCACCGATGAGCAGAGCCTGTTGCCGGTCCGCGCGTAGCGACATGACATCAGACTCTTTTTCCAAAAGACTGAGACGCGCATCGCGAAACTGATCGCGAAAGCGGGCACCAACCAGTTCCATGCCGAAGTTTTGCCGGATGGCATCCATCTGCGCCTCTGCCGCTTTTTTGCGTTTTAATAATTGCAGAGCGTCATCTTGGCGGCCTTCCAGAATGGCAATCGGAACTTCCAGCATGAGGCGTTCGACGGCGACGATCGCGCGATCGAGCTGTGTCGCGTCGTCCCTTTCTTCTTCCGCGCGCGCAAATACTTCGAACTTCGCGGCCAGCCGACGCCCTTCTGCAACCTGTCCTTGCGCTAGCGCAATCTCGGCCGCCAAATGCGTACAGGACGCCTCGAAACGGGTCTTACTGACGTCCATTATGTCGTTCAAACAACGACGTACCTCTGTTTCGGCTTCGGCCAATTCGCCTTTTCCCAAAAGGGCTTCAGCTCGCAAATAAGCCTTGTTCAGCAACAATTCGGAATCGCTCAGATCCGGGCTGGAGCTATTGATCTGATCCAGTGACGCCAAAGCCCGGTCATGTCGACCAACGGCACTATAGACCTCAGCGAGCAGGAGATTGATGACAGGGTCTTGATTCTTGTCACGAAACGACTCGACTTCCTCTGCCAGTGGTAAGGCCTGCGCCGGCATATTCTGCTCGACGAGAAACGAGCTGAGATTGATGAGTGAGGTCGCGAGCATCTTGCGGAAGCCTTCTGCTCTCGCAATCGCCAGGGACCGGTCATAAGCATCGATAGCTTCCGGTATTTTGCCCTGAAGACGATACATGTTTCCGATGTTCTGAAAATTTCTGGCGACGTTCAGACGGTCTTTTCGCAGCTGAGAGTTCTCGAGAGCCCGTCGGGCGTAAACGAGACCCTCATCATAACGGGCTTGCATACCGTAGCTGACGGAGATGATGCGCAGCGCATCGCCATAGTCGGGATCGAGCGGGTCGGGATCGCCGGCGAGAAAGGCCAGCGCAGAACTGCGACCGGCGTCCGGATCATTGCCGAGCTGGGCGCGAACGGCCGCCGCATCGAATTCCGGCGGCTGTTGCGCCGAAGCCATGCCGCTGAAGAGCAGGAGAAGGCTGACGGCGATTGCACGCATGACGGCGTCAGCTCTCCTCAGGTGGCTCCAACCGCTGTCATGACATGTCGCAAGATGTGCGAAACGTATACGGATCCGTCAAATTACAGCCGCAGGCGCAACAATATAAACTATCTGGCGTTCGATGTCGCCTTCCGGGCCTCTGCCAGTTTGTCGCAGGCAGATGACATCTGGGTCGCTAGCCTGGACGGCTTTGTCCCAGATACCAGCTGAGACGGGCCTGTTGAGGGCCGCCAGAGCGCCTCTGCGGCTCCAGATGGTCGTAGATGACCGCGTTTTCGAGCACGTTCCGAACATATGTCCGGGTCTCGCTGAACGGGATTTCCTCGATCCACTTCAACATATCCACCTGTGGCATGCGGGGATCGCCGTTTCGCGCGACCCATTTCCGCACATTGCCGGGACCGGCATTATAGCTGGCGACGGCGAGGACGTGATTGCCGCCCCAATAGTCCACCAGATTGGCAAAGTAGGCCGAACCGAGCTGAATATTGTAGCTGCGGTCGGAGGTCAGCGCCTCGGGTCGATAGGAGAGACCGATCTTGCCGGCCGTTTCCCGTGCGGTGCCGCGCATCAGCTGCATCAGACCGCGGGCGCCCGCGGGACTGACCGCATCCACTTCGAACTGGCTTTCCTGCCGTGTAATCGCGTGCACCATCGTCCATTGATGCTCGGCCGTCTGCGGCAAAGCCATGCGGCGCCAGCTGATGTCGATAACCGCATCGGGTCCGGTCGTATCGGCACCGCGGGTATTGAGGACCGCGATGCGTTCGTGTCCCCAACGATCTGCAAGGGCAGCGAAGAGCGGCAGGCGCTCCGTCGTCAGGTCGCCCGCGAGTGCGTTCAGGAATTGCCTCTGCATCGAGCCGTCGCCCTGACGGCCATAGATCTCGACCGCCTCTACGCGCGGATCGGCGGTCCATGCCGCGACCGCGGCGGGCGAGGGCTGCGGCGGGTTCATTTGCGCCAGTGCCGGCATCGTGCCGATATGCTCATGGGCGAGCTGGCCATAAAATGTCAGATCGTTACGGGCCGCGGCGGCGTAGAAGGCCCGCGCATCGGGTCGGCCGGCCGCCTCGGCAGCACGACCCGCCCAGTACAGACCGCGCGCCCGCGTGGCCGCGAACTTGGCGGCATTGGCGAAATTCTGGAAATGACCGACGGCATCGTCGGCGCGGCGCAGATCATGAAGCGCGATCCAGCCCGCCACCCATTCCAGGCTGGTGAACGTGTCGCGCTCGGCAGCGCTATTGTCCAAGAGCGGTTTATTGAACGCGAGGCCGCCATGGTGCGACGCGATGCGATAGGCGAGCTCGTGCTGGCCATCGGCATCGGCCGCCCGTGCGGCGGTCAGGTGCGCCTCCATCCAGCGATCCGGGTCGCCGGCGCTGCCGGGAGCGATCCGCGTATCCGCCAGCAGGTTGCGCGCGGCAAAGCTGGAGCCGGTCTCGCGATAGAAATTGGCGAGATCGTAGATATAGCCCGGATGCTGCCGCAACGTCGCAGGCATCTGTGCGATCGCGTTCGTCGCGGCTGTCCGGTCACCACCGCGCGCGGCCCCACGCTGAAGCGCAACACGTGCCGCGACGAGCTGTCGGTCGCTTGGCCCCAGCAGAGACAGCATGGCCGCCGCGCCGTCACGGTCGCCATCCCAAAGCATCGCATCCGCGCGCTCGGCATGATCTTCGGCGGTCAGATGGGCCCCGAACCTGGACAGCATGGCACTGTGGTCAGCGGGGTCGGGAATACCGCCCGAACGCCAGGCCGTCTTCGCCTCGGCGATGGCACCTTCGAACAGGCCGCTCTGCATCATGGCTTCGGCATGGCGTAGCCGCGCCGTCGCTCCCGTCGGCTCGGAGATCGCGAAGAAGGAGAGGATGGCGGCGTCGGGAGTTGCGCTCGTGATGGTCGTCTCGGCACGCTGCCGCAATTCGCGCTCACGCGGGAAGCCGGGGTGGTCGCGCAGGAAGGCCGTAAATTGCGCCAGCGTCGGCTGCACATTCGGGTCGAGAAGCCGCTCCCACATCGCGATCACGACAGCCGCGGGTTTCGCGATTGGCGCCCGGGTCGGCGCGGCGGGGGCCGTCGTGACCGATACGGGAGCCGGCGTCGCCGTAGTCGCACCCCCGGACTGCAGCATGGCCATGACCGGCAGTGCGATTGCCATCGCCGTGATGCCGGCACCGATCAAAAG
>JBCCAC010000424.1:0-1829 GCA_039815015.1 Pseudomonadota bacterium
AGAATGGCATTGCCGTGCCATCCGAGGCTGAGCGGCCGCATGTCGAACCGGACATGGCGATAGTCGCCGGGGCCGACGTCCAGCAGGTCCGGCGTGATGACCGCACGACGCTTGAAGAAGCGCCGGTCCGCCTCCTGCAACGCCACGATGTCGGCGTCGATTTCCTCAAGGACGGACAGGATGCGGCGCGGATCGCGCCGCCGGTCGAGGCCGATCCCCTTGTGAATATTGTAACTCGCCGCGCGGATCATCGCCCGTTTGAACGCATGAGACCTCGCTTGGTCGCAGCGCGTCAGACGAGCAGAGTTCCCTCGATCACATCGACGCAGTGGCCGGTCAGCAGCGCCCGCTCGCCGTCCAATGTGCAGCCGATGCGGCCGCCCCGCGCACTGGCCTGGAACGCGGTGAAGTCCGCGCGGCCCAGGCGGCCGGCCCAATAGGGCGTCAGGATCGCGTGCGCGGAGCCGGTGACCGGATCCTCGTCGATCCCCGCCCCCGGCGCGAAGACGCGGCTGACGACGTCGGTGTCGTCGTCCGGTCCGCCCGGCGCGGTCGCGATGAAGAGATAATTGCCGAGCCTGGCCATGGCGGCGAAATCCGGCGTCAGCGCGCGGACGTCGGCGGCGGTCGGATAGATGGCGAGGAAACTGTCCTCCGCCGCATTCTTCGTGACGCGCAGATCCTCCGGTACCGTGCCGAGCGCGGCCACCAGCGCAGCATTGTCGGCGCGCGCCGACGGCCAGCTGGGCAGGCTCATCCGGTAGCCATTGCCATCACCGTTACCATCGCCATCATTGTCGCGCGCCACGCTCAATATGCCGGCGCCCTTGGTGGTGCGAAAGCGGACCTCGTCGAGATCCGCTTCCTCCGACAGGACGGCATGACCCGACGCCAGCGTCGCATGGCCGCACATCTCCACCTCGACGGCCGGCGTGAACCAGCGCAGCACATAATCCGCCGCGCCGGTCGTATCCGGCACGACCCAAGCCGTCTCGCTCAGATGATGTTCGCGGGCGATCTTCAGCATGCGCCCGTCATCGGGAAACGCGTCGCAGCGATAGACGGCGGCGCTGTTCCCTTCGAAGGCGTGTGTCGCGAACGCGTCTATGTGGCGGAAGCGGGCGGGCATGGCAGGTCCTCTTCGATTTCATGATCGGCGATGTGGCCGCGCGGGTCGATGTGGATGAAAAGCTCGGCCCCGGGATAGGCCGCCCTTACCGCCGCCTCGACCCGGTCGGTAATGTCGTGTGCGCTGGCGACGGTCATGTCGGGGTCGACCCAGATGTGGAACTGAATGAAGTCCGTATCGCCGGCGCGGCGCGTCCTCAGTTCATGGACGCCGTCGACATCGGGCAACATCGTCACGAGATTGAGAAGCTGCTGACGGCGCAGCTCCGGCCATTCCCGGTCCATCAGCATATCGACCGCACGCCGGCCGGCGCGATAGCCGTTCCAGGCGAGCCACAATGCGATGCCGAAGCCGAACAGCGCGTCGGCGCCCGGCAGGCCGAAGCCGGTCAGCGCCAGCGCCAGAATGACCGCGACATTGAGGGCGAGGTCGGACTGGTAGTGCAGGCGATCCGTTTCGATGGCGATGGAGTCGGTCGCCCTCGCCACGCGTCTTTGATAGCCGACGAGGAGCAGCGTCACGAAGATCGCGAACAGCGATACGCCGATACCCGTCGCCGGCGCCGTGACCGCGCCGCCATCCATGAACCGGTTGCCGGCGCGCCAGGCGATAAGCGCCGCGCTCATGACGATCAGCATCGTCTGCATCAGCGCGGCGATCGCCTCCGCCTTGCCATGGCCGAACCGGTGATCCTCGTCCG
>JBCCAC010000117.1:0-7214 GCA_039815015.1 Pseudomonadota bacterium
CAGTAAGCGAGCTGGCGGAGTCACTGCTCGACTCGTTGAAAGCCCGCACCCCCCTCCATGAACCTGACCGAGCCGCAGGCGGGGTCGGACGTCGGTGCGCTCCGGACGACGGCTACGCAAGCCGATGACGGCGGCTGGCGGATCAAGGGCCAGAAGATCTACATCACCTGGGGCGAGCACGACGTCGCCGACAATATCGTCCATCTCGTCCTCGCCCGGACGCCGGATGCGCCGGCCGGAACGAAGGGCATCAGCCTGTTCCTGGTGCCGAAATATCTGCCGGCCGCCGACGGCGCCTTCACGGTCAGAAACGACCTGCGCTGCGTCGGCCTGGAAGAGAAACTGGGCATTCACGCCAGCCCGACCTGCACGATGAGCTTTGGCGACAATGACGACTGTATCGGGTTCATGGTCGGCGAGGAAATGGCGGGCATGCGCGCCATGTTCACGATGATGAACCATGCGCGCGTCAATGTCGGGCTGCAGGGGCCGGCGATCTGCGAACGCGCGTATCAGGCGGCGCTCGCCTATGCGAAGGAACGGGTGCAGTCCGCGAAGGTCGGTGGGCCGTCGCGCGACGCGGTCGCCATCGTCGAGCACGCCGATGTGCGCCGCAATCTGATGCTGATGAAGGCCGTGACGGAGGCGGTGCGCGCGCTCGTCTACGCCAACGCAGCGGCGGTCGACCGCGCACATGCGGCGGCGGATGACGATATGCGCGCCGCGGCACAGGGCCGCGCGGACCTTCTGACGCCGATTACGAAAGCCTACGCGACGGACATGGCGGTCGAGATCGCGTCGGTCGGCGTTCAGGTGCATGGCGGCATGGGCTTCGTCGAGGAAACCGGCGCCGCGCAGCATTATCGCGACGCGCGCATCGCGCCCATTTACGAGGGCACGAACGGTATCCAGGCGATGGATCTCGTCGGCCGCAAGCTGACCATGGCCGGCGGCAGCCACTGGCGCGCGCTCGTCAAGGACATGCGGGACGATATCGAGGCGCTGCCGGCGACGGGCGATCTGGGCGCGATGAAAACCGCCCTCTCCGACATCGTCGATGCCGTCGCGACCTGCGCCAACTGGCTGACCGAGGCGGGCCGCGATCCGAACGATGCGGCCGCCGGGGCGCAGCCGTTCCTGAGGATGTTCGGCATCGCGATCTGCGGCTGGCTGCTGGCCGGCCAGGCGAAGGCGGCGCAGGCGCGCATCGCGCAGGGGGGCGGCGACGAAGCCTTTCTGAAGGCGAAGATCGCCACCGCCCGCTTCTACGCCGATCAGGTCGTGCCGCAGGGCACGGCGCTGCGCCGGCCGGTGATGGAGGGCCAGGAAACGCTGTTCGCGATCCCCGTCGCCGCGCTTTAGTCAGCGCCGTCGAATGCCGCCGCGTAGATGGCGCTGCCGGTAACGGGCGCATCGGGCCGGAGCCGCAGCGCCTGGAAATAGGGGTTTGGAAAGTCGTGGCGAAAGGCATCGGCCGCTTCGGCCGTAAATCCGAAGCGGCCATAGAAGGCCGGATCGCCTAAAAGAAAGATGAGGGCCGCAGCACGTTTTTCGGCAGCGGCGATCGCGGCGCGCATCAAGGCCGCTCCGATCCCCTGGCCCCAGTGATCCGGATGGACGGAAATCGGGCCGAGACCGAGCGCATGTTCGGGCGCGCGCATGGGCGAGAGCACGACATGGCCGATGAGCCCACCGGGCATATCCGCCACCAGTTCGATCGCGGCATCGCCGTCGGCGCGCAGTCGCAGAACCAGCTCCGCCTCGCCGTGATGGCCCCGATTTCCGGCGGCGAATGCGCTGCGGGTCAGACGGTCGATGGCGTCATCGTCATCAGGACGCCGCGCGCGGATGTTCAAGGCAGCACCTTTCCCGGGTTCATGATGCCCTTCGGATCGAGGGCGGCCTTGATCGTGCGCATGGCGGCAAGCTTTCCGGCATCGCCGCCGTTCGCAAGGGCGCCGGCCTTTGCCGTTCCGATGCCATGCTCGGCGCTGATGGAGCCGCCGGCGCGCGCGATTTCGCCGTAGACGAAGGCGGTGATTTCGGGGCCGAGCGCCATCAGCGTGTCGCGATCGAGCCGGGAATCGCTGCGAACGTTGAAATGGATATTGCCGTCGCCGAGATGGCCGAAGGCAATCATCGAGGCGCCCGGCCAGCGCCGTTCGATCTCGCCGCCGACCGCTTCGACGAAGCGCGGCATGGCGGATACGGGGACGGAAATGTCATGCTTGATCGCCGGGCCGTCGACCTTCTCCGCCTCGGCGATGGTCTCGCGCAATCGCCAGAAATCGGCCGCCTGCGTTTCCGACGCGGCGATGGCGGCATCCGCCGCGATGCCATCGTCAAGCGCCCGGCCAAGCTCGGTTTCCATCAGGCGGAGCAGAGCGCCCGCCTGACCGGCGCCCGTCAATTCGGCGAGGACATACCAGTCATGGGGGCGGCCGAGAGGGTCGCGCGTTCCCGGCACGTGTTGGGTCACCAGCTCGACGGCGATGCGCGGAATGAGCTCGAAACTGTCGACACGGTTGCCGGAGGATGCCTGCAGTCGCGACAGGAGCGCAAGCGCGTCGTGCGGGGAGGCGAGACCGATGAAGGCGGTCGCACTGTCGGTCGGACGCGGCAGGAGGCGCAGCGCGGCCGCCGTGACGAAACCGAGCGTTCCCTCCGCGCCGATCAGCAACTGCTTCACGTCATAGCCGGTATTGTCCTTCCGGAGCGGTGTCAGCTGATCGAGGATCGACCCGTCCGGCAGCACCGCCTCCAGACCCAGAATTTGCGCGCGCATCGTGCCGTAGCGCAGCACCTGCGTGCCGCCGGCGTTGGTGGAAATGAGGCCGCCGACGGTCGCCGAGCCCTTCGCACCGAGCGATAATGGAAACATGCGGTCGGCGGCGGCGGCCGCGTCGTGCAACACCTCAAGAATGACGCCCGCCTCGGCGATGGCGCTGTTATTGGCGGTATCGAGCTCGCGGATGCGGTTCATGCGCGTCAGGCTGACGAGAACGGCATCGCCGGACCCGTCCGGTACGCTGCCGCCGACGAGACCGGTGTTACCGCCCTGCGGCACCAGCGGCGTCGCGGTCTCGTGGGCCAGCTTCACGATCCGGGAGAGATCCCGAGTGGTTCGCGGCCTTAGTGCGAGTCGGGCGCTTCCCGTCGAACGGCCGCGCCAGTCGGTCAGATAGGGCGCGAGGTCGTTGGGCTCGACAATGCTGTCGCCCGGGGCGACGAGGGCCTGGAAGCGGTCGAGGAGTACATCATCCATGGCGTTCCCCTATGGCGCGGTTCATGACCCGTGCAAGCGGACGTGCTATAGTCTAGGACGGCCATGCCGGGGCGCAGGGTGCGTCAATCTCGACGGATGAGAATGGGAACGAACTGGTGACACGATTCGCAATTGTGGCGGCGCTCGCGATGACCGCCCTTTTTGGGCCAGCCGCCGCCGCGCAGGTGCAACCGCCGGATTACAATCCGGTCGTCGCCGCCGAGGCGGAAAAGGCAGTGAAGGCGATCGAGAAGGCGAAGGCCGAAGAGGAAGCCGCCGGTACGGAACCCGCCGCCTTCGACCCGAACGCACCGGAAAACACGCTCAATCTCGACCTGTCGACCGGCGGGCGCGTCACCATCCTGCTGCGCCCCGATATCGCACCCAACCATGTCGAGCGCATTCGCGGGCTGACACGGGAAGGATTTTACGATGGCGTCATCTTCCACCGCGTGATCCCCGGCTTCATGGCGCAGACCGGCGATCCTTCGGGCACGGGCACGGGCGGCAGCCCGCTGCCCGATCTGGAAGCGGAATTTTCGAAAACGCCGCACCTGCGCGGGACGGTTTCCGCCGCGCGGACGCAGGATCCCAATTCGGCGAACAGCCAGTTCTTCATCACGTTCATGCCGAACCCCGGGCTCGACGGCGAATATACCGCCTTTGGCCGCGTCAAATCCGGCATGCAGTTCGTCGACGCCATCGCGGTCGGCGAGCCGCCGGCGGAACCGTCGCACGTCGTGCGCGCGACGATCGGCAACGACGTCCCGCCCATGTCGCGCGAAGAGCTGCTGGCCTTCGTCGCCCCGGCGCAGCGGGCAAGTGCGGCCGCGCTGTCGGCACAGCTGCCGCCGGGGATCGAGCCGGATATCGTTCTGCCGCCGCCCGGCACGCCGGCCTATGCGGCAGGGGCGGCGACTGCAGGCGAAGGACAGACCGCTCCTGCGCCGACGATCGCGGCCGAAAGCGACACGCCGGCCGACGCTCCGACACGCTGAGCGTTCGGCCCGCACCAGCGCGCGCCGCTCCTTCGTTTCAAGCCACCGATGCGCGTCGACGATTTCGATTTCGATCTGCCGGATGAGCGGATCGCGCTGCGCCCGGCCGTGCCGCGGGATGCCGCGCGGCTGCTGACCGTCGGGCCGGACACGCTGCAAGACGATATCGTCATGGATCTGCCCGCGCGCCTGGCGCCCGGCGATGTCCTGGTCTTCAACGATACGCGCGTGATCCCGGCGCAGCTGAACGGTACGCGCGGCGCCGCGCGGATCGGCGTGACGCTGCACAAGCGCGAAGGACCGCGCGACTGGCGCGCCTTCGTCCGCAACGCCCGGCGCCTGCGTGTCGGCGACCACGTCGAATTCGGCCCGGCCCTGACGGGTGTCGTCACCGACAAGGCGGACGGCGGCGAGATCGGCTTTCATCTGGAATCGGATCTGCCCGTCGAGGCTGCGATCGCCGCGGCGGGAACGATGCCGCTGCCGCCCTACATCGCCGGGAAGCGTGCGCCCGATGCGCGCGACGAACGCGACTATCAGACCATGTTCGCCGCGCGCGACGGCGCGGTCGCGGCGCCGACCGCATCCCTGCACTTTACCGACCGGCTGATGGCGGCGCTGGCGGCGCGCGGCATCCGCCATGAAGTCCTTACCCTGCATGTGGGCGCCGGCACCTTTCTGCCCGTAAAGGCCGAGGATACGGACGACCACAAGATGCATGCCGACTGGGGCGAGATCGACGCAGCCGTCGCGGCACGGCTGAACGCCGCGCGCGCGGACGGCGGCCGGATCGTACCCGCCGGCACGACCAGCCTGCGCCTGCTGGAAAGCGCGACGGACGAGGCCGGCCAGGTCAGACCGTTCAGCGGCGACACCGACATCTTCATCACGCCCGGTTATCGCTTTCGGGCTGCGGGCGCGCTCATCACCAATTTCCACCTGCCACGATCGACCCTGTTCATGCTGGTCAGCGCGATGATGGGACGCGAGCGGATGCAGGCGGCCTACGCCCACGCCATCGCGGCGGACTATCGTTTTTATTCCTATGGCGATGCGAGCCTGTTGTTGCCCGAACGCGGCTGAGGCGAAAGAAGCAACACTCATATGGCCCCGCGCTTCCAATTCAGTATCGCCGCCACCGATGGCGCCGCCCGTACGGGCGAGATCGCCATGCAGCGCGGTACGATCCGGACGCCCGCCTTCATGCCGGTCGGCACCGCCGCCACGGTAAAGGCGATGAAGCCCGCGACGGTGCGTGCGACGGGCGCGGATATCATCCTCGGCAACACCTATCATCTGATGCTTCGGCCCGGCGATGACCGCATGGCGCGTCTGGGCGGCCTGCACGCGTTCATGCGCTGGGACCGGCCTATCCTGACGGATTCGGGCGGTTATCAGGTCATGAGCCTGGCCGAGCTTACGAAGACCAGCGAGGAGGGCGTCGCCTTTCGTTCCCACATCGACGGTTCGCGTCACATGCTGTCGCCGGAGCGGTCGATGGAAATCCAGCGGAACCTGGGCAGCGACATCGTCATGGCGTTCGACGAATGCACGAAATGGCCGGTCACCGAAGACGAGGCGGCGCGGTCGATGGCGCTGTCCATGCGCTGGGCCAGACGCAGCCGCGACGGGTTCGACATCGGCCGGGATCACGCCGAGGGCGCCGCGCTGTTCGGTATCCAGCAGGGGTCCATGTTCGCACATCTGCGCCGCGAAAGTTCGGACGCGCTGATGGAGATCGGCTTCGACGGCTATGCGGTCGGCGGCCTGGCCGTCGGCGAGGGGCAGGATCAGATGTTCGCGGTGCTGGACGAAGCGCCGGCCATGCTGCCCGTGGATCACCCGCGCTACCTGATGGGCGTCGGCAAGCCGCTCGATATCGTCGGCGCGGTCCTGCGCGGTATCGACATGTTCGACTGTGTCCTGCCGACGCGGTCGGGACGTACGGGCCAGGCCTTCACGCATGATGGCCCCCTCAACATCAGGAATGCGCGTTTCGGCGAAGACCAGGGTCCGCTCGATGCCGACTGTACCTGCGCCGTCTGTGCGGAATTCAGCCGCGCCTATCTGCATCATCTGGTGCGATCGGGCGAGATTCTGGGGGCCATGCTGATGACCGAACACAATCTCTCTTTCTATCAGCAGTTGATGGCGGCGCTGAGGAGCGCCATTGCCGATGGCCGCGCAACGGCGTTCGCGCGCGATTTTCAGACACGATATGAAGGAACGGCATGATGGCACTCGTCGAAGTCGAGAAGAACGAGGCGGGCTATGCCGTCGTCACGCTGAACCGGCCGGAGGCGATGAATGCGCTGTCGAAGGCGCTCCGGAACGAGCTGACCGACCGGGTCGACGAGCTGGAAGCCGATCCGGACGTGCGCGTCCTGATCCTGACGGGTGCGGGCGAGCGCGCCTTTACCGCCGGCCTCGATCTGAAGGAACTGGGCTCGGGCGCCGCGAGCGTGGGGGACGCGGTCGATACCAAGGATCCGGTCAGCGCGCTCGGGGCGTTTTCGGGGCCGATCATCGGCGCCATCAACGGCGTCGCGATTACGGGCGGCTTCGAAGTGGCGCTGGCCTGCGATGTGCTGATCGCCAGCGAGAATGCACGCTTTGCCGACACGCACGCCCGGGTCGGGATTTCGCCCGGCTGGGGGCTGTCGCAGAAACTGTCGCGCATGATCGGCATCAGCCGCGCGAAGGAACTGTCGCTGACGGGGAATTTCCTGGGCGCGGCGCAGGCGGAGCGCTGGGGCCTCGTCAATCGCGTCGTCCCCGCGGACGATCTGCTGCCCGCATGTCGCAAGCTGGCCGAGGACATGCTGTCCGTCGAACCCGGTATGCTGGTCAGTTATCTCGCCACCATCGACGAGGGTTATGCCGAAACCTTCGCCGAGGGTCTGAAGATCGAAACCCGCCGCGCGGCCGAGAATGCGAGCGTCAGCGCCGAC
>JBCCAC010000410.1:0-2158 GCA_039815015.1 Pseudomonadota bacterium
GCCTGATGCGTGCGGTGGGTGCCGTCGCCATCGCGACCGGCCGGGCCGGCATTTCGTCGAGCGCCGTCATGCACCGGCTGCTCGCCTATGCCGCCGCCTTCGATCTGCCCGTCGTCACCCATGCGGAGGATGCGGCGCTGACGGCAGGGGCGAGCGCGACGGACGGGGAGACCGCGACCCGCCTCGGCATTCCGAGCGCACCGGCCATTGCGGAAGCGCTCGCCGTCGCCCGCGACGTTCGCCTGGCCGAGGCCACCGGCGCGCACCTGCACATTCGCACGGTGTCGACCGCCGATAGCATCGAGATCGTCGCCCGCGCCAAGGATCGCGGCGTCAATGTGACCTGCGGTACGAGCCCGGCGCATCTGCTGCTGAACGATAGCTCGATCACCGGCTTTCGCACCTTTGCGCGCCTGTCGCCGCCCCTCAGGTCGGAAGATGACCGGCTGGCGACGGTCGCCGCGCTGCGTGACGGGACCATCGATCTCGTCGCGTCCGGGCACGATCCGCGTACGCAGGAGGAAAAGCGTCTGCCCTTTACGCAGGCGGCGCCCGGCATGGCTGCCGCCGCGACCCTGATGCCGCTGACGCTGGCCGCGCTCGGCGACGGCGATACGGTCAGTCGCCTGGTCGAGACGCTTTCCGCAGCCCCGGCGCGCATCTTCGGCTTGCCGGGCGGCACGCTCGCTAAAGGCGGTCCGGCGGATCTTACCTTGTTCGATTCCGGTCGCGGCTGGCGCATCGATGCGGGCGCGGACAATACGCCCTTCGATCGCCTGCCCGTGACCGGCCGGGTCGCGATGACGATCAAGGGCGGCGAGATCGCCTACAGGGCCTGATCTCGGATGGAGGCGCTAAGCGCGCCCGATCGCCTCACGCGCCATCTGGTCCGCGCAGCGATTGGTAGCCATGCCGTCGGAATCCGCCCGTGACAGCACGGCCGCTACGCGCTCTTCGATGGCCGCGATGCGCGTGGAGACCGACGCCGCGTCGCCGTCGCCCAGATATTCGGCCATGACGTTGATGATGCCGCCGGCGTTGACGACATAATCCGGCGCATAAAGGATGCCGCGTTCGCGCAGACGTTCGCCATCTTCCGGCGTCGCCAGCTGATTGTTCGCCGCGCCGGCGACGATCTCCACGTTCAGGCCCGGAATGCTATGTTCGCTCAGCACCGCGCCGAGCGCGCAGGGCGCCAGAACGTCAGCTTCGACACCCAGAATTTCGTCCGACGACACCACCTGCGCGCGCAGTTCGCCCGCCAGCCGTACCGCGCGCGCCTCGTCGATATCGGCGACCGTCAGCCGCGCGCCATCGTCTGCCAGATGCTGCGCCAGCGCCTTGCCGACGCTGCCCAGTCCCTGCACGGCGACATGCACACCTTTGAAGCCGTCCCGGCCCAGGCGGTGCCGCACGGCCGCGCGCATTCCCAGGAACACGCCCTGCGCGGTCCAGGGGCCGGGATTGCCGCCGGCGGCGTCCGCTTTGACGGGCAGGCCGGATACGTGCTTCGTCCGCCTGGCGATGACGGTCATGTCCTCGTCGGTCATGCCGACATCCTCGGCGGTCACATAATCGCCGCCCAGCGAGGCGACGGCACTGCCGAACGCCTCCAGGATCGCGTCCGATTTCGGAAATGCCGCGCGTTTCAGGAGTACGGCCTTGCCGCCGCCCGCCGGCAGACCGGCGAGCGCGTTCTTGTAGCTCATGCCGCGCGACAGTCTCAGCGCGTCGGTCAGCGCCGCCTCGCTGTCGGCATAGTGCCAATAGCGGCAACCGCCGGCCGCCGGGCCCAGATGCGTCGAATGAATGGCGATGATGGCGCGCATGCCGCTGGCGGTGTCGTCGAAGACGTGCACCCGCTCGTGCTCATCGAAACTGGGATGATCGAAAACTGACATGAGTAGAGGCTTCGCTCCGCGACTGGCACCTATGGCCATGGAAGCCGGGGCGCCTGGGGCGACCGACGGGGTTTGAACCCGCGACCTCCGGTACCACAAACCGGCGCTCTAACCAGCTGAGCTACGGTCGCCGCGCGCCCCCGCGCCAATGGCGGGAAGCCGCGCATCTATTCCCGCCTCGGGGGAGCGTCAAGGCGAGGTGCCGGTACGCGGCACCTTTTGGATGCCGGCGCGTTCACCGGGGCAGCCGTCCCTTA
>JBCCAC010000307.1:0-3338 GCA_039815015.1 Pseudomonadota bacterium
CAGGGGGCGCAGGACGAGGAGGGCGGTGAAACTGGCCGCGAAGCTGGCCGAAAGCCGGTTGAGCGACGCGGTCGCATCCGCGGCCTGGACCATGATGCCTTTACGGCGACTTCACGATCGTCGGTGGCGGCGATCTTCAGACGGCGCTCGGGCGCGGTATTCTGATCGGCGCGGAGGCGGCGGAGCGGCTGTCGATCGGCGTCGGCGATCGGGTGCGCGTCGGCACCGGTCTTCTGACGATCGCCGGCATTCTCGATCAGGAACCGGACAAGGTTGCCGAGGGCTTTTCTCTCGGCCCGACGCTCCTGATGACGCAGGCCGACCTCGCCAGGACCGGATTGGAGCGGCCCGGAACGCTGTTTCGTTCGCACTACAGGATCCGTGTGCCGGGCGGCGTGGATCCGGGCGACGTTGCGGAGCGGATCGAAACCGCGTTTCCGGAGGCCGGTTTCCGCATTCAGGATCGCACCAACGCGGCACCCGGCGCGCGCCGCTTCATCCAGAATGTCGGTCAGTTCCTGACGATGGTCGGGCTGACCGCGCTTCTGGTCGCCGGCGTCGGCATTGCGAGCGGCGTCTCGTCATATCTCGCGACGAAAACACGCTCGATCGCCGCATTGAAGAGCGTCGGCGCCGACAGCGGCACCATCTTCCGCCTCTATCTCCTGCAGATCGCCATCGTTGCGCTCGTCGCCGTTGCCGCCGGCGCGCTCGTCGGCGCGGTCGTGCCGGCCATCGTGGCGTCCGTCGCTGGCGACGCGCTGCCGGTACCGCCGCGGGCTGGCATCTATCCGCTCCCCCTTGTCAGCGCGCTCGTCTACGGTCTCTTGGCCGCCGTCATCTTCGCGCTCTGGCCGTTGACGCAGGCCCGCGACGTGCCCGCGGCGCGCCTGTTCCGCGCGGGCGTCGAAGGGATGAGGCGGCCGCCGCGTGCCGTGCTCGTCACCATGGCGGTTGCCGCCGTCCTGATCGGCGCGCTCGCGATCCTGCCGGCGCGCGAGCCCGTCTTCGCTGCAGGTTTTCTGGCCGCCGCGCTCGCCGTTCTGGCCATTCTCGCCGGTCTTGCCTGGGCGATCACGCGTGTCGCGGCCGCCGTGCCGCGCCCGCGCCGGCCGCTGATGCGACTCGCCCTTGCCAATCTGACCCGCCCCGGCGGTATGACGCGCCAGCTAACCATCGCCCTCGGTCTCGGCCTGACCCTGTTCGCGACGCTTGCGGTCATCGAGACGAACCTGTCGCAACAGATCGGCCAGACCATTCCCGCAGAGGCGCCCAGCCAGTTCATCGCGGATCTCCCCAAAGAGGGTGCCGACCGCTTCCGCACGCTGGTCGAAGGCGAGGCGCCGGGCGCCGATGTCCGCCTGGTGCCCAGTTTGCGCGGGCCGGTCATCGCGCTGAACGATGTGCGGGTCGCCGACATGGAGGAGATTCCGGAGGGCGGGTGGATCCTGCGCGGCGATCGCGGCCTCACCTATTCCGCGAGCCTGCCGGAGGGGAACCGCGTCGTTGCCGGCGACTGGTGGCCGGCGGACTATGACGGGCCGCAGCTCGTTTCGATGGATGCCGAGATTGCCGAGGCGCTCGATCTGGACGTCGGCGATCGTATTATCGTCGCGATTTTCGGCGTGCCGCTGGAGGCGGAGATCGCCAATCTGCGCGAGATCGACTGGGGCGCGCTCAGCTTCAACTTCGCGCTCGTCTATTCGCCCGGCCCTATCGCCGATGCGCCGCACAGTTTCATGGCGACCGTGACCGCGCCCGACGCGGCCGACCGGTCCATCGCCCGCGCGGTCGGCGCCGAATTTCCCGGCGCGTCGCTCGTCCGCATCAAGGATGTGGTGAGGAGCGCGCAGTCGCTGCTCGGCCAGCTGACGACGGCCATTCGCGCGTCCGCTTCGGTCGCCATCCTCGCCGGCATCGCGGTTCTGGTGGGCGCCATCGCCGCCGCGCGCCGGGCGCGGACCTACGATGCCGTCATGCTGAAGGTCCTCGGCGCGACGAAGGGGCAGGTGCTGACCGCCTTCATGATCGAGTTCGTCATTCTCGCGCTCGTGGTCGCGGGCCTCGCCCTGGCGCTCGGCGTCGGCGGTGGCTGGTACGTGGTGACGCGCGTGTTCGAGCTGGAATGGGCACCGTCCTGGGCCCCCGTCCTTGCCGTGACCGGGTTCGGTGCGGCGATCGTCATCCTGCTCAGTCTGATCGGGTCGTGGCAGTCGCTCCGCGCGCGGCCGGCCCGGGCGCTCAGAACACTGTAGGGCGTCAACGCCACAGCAGTTGAACCCCATAGCACTTGAACAGGGGCGCTTTTCATACCAAATTAGGAACATTCCCCGGAAAAGACCTTTGATCACCGGGACCACAAGGAGAGCTACCAGCGATGGCCAACCGTATCGACCCTCGTTTTACCGTCAGCGGACAGCGTGCGGGCGCACGTCCGACCGCGGTACCGCGCGCCGGCGGCGCCAGCTTCGATGCTGGCCTCCGCAAATATATGCTCAGCGTCTATAATTATATGGCGTCGGGCGTGCTTCTGACCGGCCTGGTTTCGTTCCTGTTCGCGCAGAGCGGGCTTGCGGCGGAACTCTTCTTCGGTGGCGGGATCCTGAAATGGATCGTCATGCTGGCACCGCTCGGCTTCGTCCTGGCGCTCAGCTTCGGCATCAACCGCATGTCGACCTTCGCGGCGCAGGCGACGTTCTGGGCCTTCGCCGTCGTCATGGGCGTCAGCATCTCTTACATCTTCCTGGCGTATACCAATACGTCGATCGCGCAGGTGTTCTTCGCGACGTCGGCCGCCTTCGCCGGGCTCAGCCTCTACGGCTATACCACGAAGAAGGATCTGTCCGGCATGGGCACGTTCCTGATCATGGGCCTCATTGGCATCATCGTCGCCAGCGTCATCAACATCTTCCTGCAGTCGGGTGTGTTCCAGCTGGTGATCTCGATCCTCGGCGTCCTGATCTTCGCCGGCCTTACCGCCTATGATACGCAGAAGATCAAGAACATGTACTTCCAGGTTGCCGGGTCGGACTTCGTGGGCAAGTCCGTCGTGATGGGCGCGCTGACGCTCTATCTCGACTTCATCAACATGTTCCTGTTCCTCCTGCAGCTGTTCGGCAGCCGCGAATAGCGCCGCCGCCGATCGGCAAAAAAGAACCCCCGCCGAACGATCGTTCGCCGGGGGTTCTTTTTATTGGGGCTACAGAGAAGTGCGTCTGCGCTCCGCTAAGTCCAGTTCGGAATTAGGGCTAGCCGCCGAACGCCTCACGCATGGCCTGGCCGCCCATGCGGACGCCGACGCGGGCCATTTCCTTGGTTACCTCTTCCATTTCCCGTTC
>JBCCAC010000126.1:0-6985 GCA_039815015.1 Pseudomonadota bacterium
GTGACGATCCCGGCTATCTGGAAAGCGGCCCGGACATCGCCGCCGCCGTCGCGGCGCTGCGGACAGAAGCGAAGGGTGTGACGCACGTCGTCGGCATCGGCCTTTGCGACGCGGCGACCGCATTGCTGCTGGACAGCGATATGGTGGACAGCATCATCGTCATGAATCCCTGGCCGTTCGAGGCGGGTGAAACCCGTTCGGCCGCCGCCGAACGCGCGCACTACCGGCGGCGCCTGCTGCAACCCGCGGCCTGGCGCCGGCTTTTCACTGGTCGGGTCAATCCACTACCAGCGCTGATGTCCGTCGTCAGGCGCCGCGCCGCGCCGCCGACATCGCTGGCCCTCAGGATCGAGCGGGCGGTGGCCGCCACCGCTGACCGCGCCACCTACATATTATCGGCGCGCGACCGGACCGCAGCCGCCTTCGCCGGGGGACCGGGTCGGCGGGCGCAACCCGTCATTCGGCTGGATGCGGACCACGCCTTTTCAGGTCCGGGCGAGACGGACGCCTTGTCGGCACATATTCTCGCCATCGTCGACGCCATCGGCGCACGTTCGGCCGCAGGCGGCTAAAGGTTGAGCTCCGCCGACAGCACCTGTCCGATACGGGTGGCGATCAGGCGGGCGGGGCTGCGGGCCTCGGCGTCCATGGAAACGATGCCGCGCCGAACGCTGCTCGGTGCCTGTGCGGATTGGGGGATCGTGAACCGCGCCGGATAGACGACGCCTTGCGGGCGAAGCGCGCCGGTATCGTCGCGGACGGCGGCGATGTCGCCGCCATTGACGCTGGCGAGGAGAGGAGGATCCACGGTGGCGCTGGCGGCGATATCCAGATCGGAAAGGATCACGGTCACCGATGGCGACAACGGGTCGTCGGACACGAAGCGACCGCGCGCACCGCCTGTCAGCCGCTCCGCATCGGATGCCGCCACGAGGCCCCTGACGTCCGACTGCCCCGCCGTCACCACGCGCCCCAGAACGGTTCGCGGCGGCATCCAGCGACCAGGCGCCAGATCGCTGGGGACGTCGCGCAACTGACCGTCGATGGGCGCACGGACGGTCAGTCGTTCCAAACGGCGGCGAAGACCGGAAAGGCGTTCGGAGGCGGCCTGACGTTCACGCTCCAATACGCCGATCTGGGACAGCTCCTCGATGTCGCCCGCCATGCGTGCGATGCGGGTGTCGAGAAGGGCGACGTCGGTCTCCGCACGCGCGATGTCGGTGGCGAGCGCGGGGCTGGACAGGCGGAACAGCACGTCGCCCCTGCTAACCACGGCGCCGTCGCGCGCGGCGACCAGGTCGATACGCCCCGCCTCCTCGACCGTCAGCGCGCTGTCGATGGCGAGAGCGTGCACCGCCGGAATCGAAACGTGCCGGTCGAGAGGCAGGATGAACAGAAGCAGTCCCCCGGCCGCGATGGCGAGCGTGCGGCGGGTTTTAATGCCACGCCAGATCTCGGCCCGGTCCTGCCGCCAGACCCTGATCTCGTTCGCGATCGGCCGCGCGATGAACCACCAGATTTCGATCGCGAACAGGATGATCCCCAGCGCCTTGAAGAAGAACGCGTACACCGCGAGCGCGATCGTCGTGAACAGGAACAGGCGATAGAGCCAGGTGCCATAGGCATAGGCGATGCGCCACGCCGCGCCGCGCCCGCCGACCGGCTCCGGCATCGGCCGCCCCAGTCCGAACAGCACTTCGCGCAGCCACCATTTGCCGAACGCGAAACTGCGATCCTGCAGATTGGGCACACCGGCCGCGTCCGACAGCAGATAATAGCCGTCGAAACGCATGAACGGGTTGAGATTGATCGCGAGGCTGAGGAGCCAGCCCGTCGTGGCGAGAACGAAGGCCGCGCTGCGGAGGAAGCCGTCCGGCAGGAAGGCCCACAGGAACGTCGCGACCCCGGCCACCAGAAGCTCCATGCCGACCCCGGCCCCGTCGACGATCAGCCGGTGCCGGCGGCTCTTCACCCGCCAGAGGCCGGTCGTATCGGTATAGAGAAGCGGCAACAGGAGAATGATCGCGACGCCCATCGCCGGCACGCGCGCGCCGAATCTGACCGCGGCATAGGCATGACCACATTCGTGCAGCGCCTTCACGATGAAGAGCGCCACGCCATAGATGGCGAGACCGCGCAGATTGAAGAAATCGGGAAAACTGGCGATGAACGCATCCCACTGCCGCACGGTCAGATAGACCCCGACGAGCGTGATCGCCGCCCAGGCCGCCAGGAACGGCCGCGACCAGACGAACGCCACGCGGTCCACCGTGCGGCGCAGAAACGCATCGGGCCGGACGAGCGGTACGCGCAGGAACAGATAGTTCTTCAGCAGCCACTGCCACCAGTCCTGCCGCTTCGCCGCCGCCTGCTCGCTGAACGCCTTGACCGCATTGCCGGGTGGTGCCTCGGTCAGGCCATTCTTCATGAGGAATTCGGTCAGGCCAGCGACTTCACCTTCCGCAAGCGGGCGCCGGCGAAGCCTCAGCGCCGCCGTCAACCGGCCAAGCGTGCCCTCCGCCCATAGCGACAGCAGTTCGAAATCACGCTGGCCGATCTGGAAAAAAGCGTGCCGCACAGGATCGACGATCGTCCAGCTCGGCTGGCCATTCGCCGTCGCCGTGCCGCGTTCGATGCGAAGCTCCTGCCGCAAGGGCGGCAGGCGCGGGTCGTCGGGCATAAGGGCGATGCTCTCCGCCATGGCTGGCGTCAGAGCCCGATCGCCTGGCGCGCGGCGGCGAGCGGCCGTCGCAGCACACGGTAGATGAGCGGCACCCAGTCGCCGAAAATGCGCGCCGATCCGCGTGCGCCGATCCGCTGCGGGGCCTCGTCCGCATCCGGTTCGGCGAACAGGCGAAAGACGTCACGGCCATCCGATGTTTTCGTCGTCTGATAAGCAACCCGGTCGAGGCCTGCATTGATCGTGCTGAGCGGCGCGCTATCCAGATAGATGTTGACGGCCGCGCCCGTGTCGAGGTCGATCAGATCTCCGGGCGGCAGTTCGACGCTATATTCGACGGCCATGGGATCGGCGATGGTCATCACCCGCTCGCCGACGCCGACACCCTTGCCCTCCAAGTCGCGGCGGTCGGAATAGACCGCGATCCCGGCGCGCGGTGCCCTTACCTCGGTCAGGGCGAGCTGGTCGCTGGCATAGTCGGCCTCGGCGCGCGCCAGATCGAATTCCGCCTCCGCGATGGCGATCTCGCGGGCCTCTTCCGGATCGCGAAACGCCGCGCTCGCCGCCCGCCGATAGCGGGCTTCTGCCACCCGGCGCCGTTCCAGCGCTAGCGCCGCTTCGTTGCGCAGCGTCGTATCGTCCATGACGAACAGGGGCTGATCCTTCTCGACGCGGGCATTGGGTGCGACGAGAATCCGGTCGACGACGCCGTCGATCGGCGCGGCCATGACGAAGGCGCGGGCGGGCACAACCTCGACGGGTGCAACGACGCTCAGGCGAACGGGAAAAAGCGCCGTGCCGATCAGGCTGGCGATGAGGATGCGGCGCCCGCGCGGTGTCAGCCGCGTCTTCGCCAGCGGTCGGCGCGCCGGTTCGAGCGCGTCGAGCGCATGCGCATACGTACCCGCAAGCCGCTCGGCCAGCGTGCGTTCGGACGGCGACCAGGCGCGGTCGCGGGCATAAAGCGCACCGCCCGCCCAGCGATCCTCCCGACCCGACAGCGGCGTCCACATCAATTCGCCGAAGGGAAATTCGTCCAGCTCCGGATCGTCGGCATCGGCATAGGCGGCGGCGGTGAAGGCCACCGGTTCGGCCAATCCCGCCTCGGCTTCGACACGCTTCACGACACGCTCCAGCCAGCGGATCAGCGGCGCATTGCGATCGACGCTCGCCAAGCTCGATGCCGTCACGACCTGCATCTGCGCCGGCACGCCCTGCCGGCGAAACAGAAACAGCTGGCCATATGGGATCAGCGTGCGCGTCTCGTTGGCGTAATGATAGCGCAGCTCTTCAGGCGTCGCCTGCGCGCGGATATCCGCCTCATAAGACAGAAGCGCCAGCGCGTTGCGGCCGCCGGACGCGGCCGCGCGGTTCGCCGATGCGCCCGGTTTCGCCGACGCGCCGGATGTCGAGCCCGCCGACGTCAGCGATCGGATCTTCGGCTCCATCAGCGCGCCGGTCAGCCGCCCCGCGTCGGGGCGGTCCCGGATGAGGCCGGTGGGCGAAAGCGTGCGGTCCCGCTCATGCCCGGCAGGACGATGCCGCCGTCACTGTCGATGGCGGCGCGGACGCGGATGGTTTTGGAAACGGGATCGACGGAGGCGCCAAGCCCTTTGACGGTACCGGTATGGCGGCCGCCGGTTTCGTCGACCAGAAAGTCGAACGCGGTGCCGGGTTCCAGCCACACCAGCCACCGCGACGGTACGATCAGACGGAGTTCCAGATCGCCGCTGCGCTGGATGCGAATGAGCGGCGCGCCGACCTGAGGCGTCTCGGATGGATTGCCGATCCGTTCGACCACCCGGCCGGCATAGGGCGCATATATGGTGCAGTCGCGGGCTGCCGCGTCGAGCGCCTTCGCTTCCGCCCGCGCGCGGCTGAGGTCGGCGGCCGCCTGCCGCACCTCGCTGGTGCCGATCGCCCCCATGCTGTCCAGTTCCTGGTTCGTCGCGTGCCGTTCACGCGCCGCGCCGGCGGCGGCATGGGCGGCCGCGGCCTCGGCGCGATTGCGGCTGCAGTCGAAGGCGACCAGCACCTGCCCGCGCTTGAAGGCGTCGCCCTCGTCGAACGGCATCGAGGTGATGCGCCCGGTCATCGACGCGCCGATGGTCGCGGCGGACTTCGCCTCGACGACGCCGCGCACCTTGCCGTCCTTCCCGATGCTCTGCGCGGCGACCGGACCGCCAGCCGCCATCATCGCGACGGCAGCGATGATGGGGGCAAGAATGGGAATGAGCGCGCGCATGACCGGTCTAGGTGGCCGGCTGATCGTCATAAGCCGGCACGGCCGGCGCATCGGCCGCCACGGGCGCTGGCGATAAGGATGCCACATCGGCGACCAGAAGCGGCTGCGTCGCACGCTCGGTCCACAGGGTTTCGAGCGCCGTCGTCAGCTGCGCGACCGGTTCGCGGCCTGACACATCCGGGCCGAAATCGTCGATGCCGATGGCGGCATAGAGATTGGCGTAGGCATTCTGCAGATCGGCATAGGCGACGTCGTAGCGCACTTCGGTCGCCAGCGTATTCATCTCCTCCCGGATCAACGTCTGCCGGCTGACGGTCTCGGCGGCGAAGCCCGAGCGGATCTGCTCGATGAGGCGCGTCTGGATGTCATGTTCGCGCCGTGCGGTTTCTAGCGCCTCGGCAAGGTGGGCATAGCGTGCGCGCGCCACGTGAACCTGCGTCATCACTGCCATGGTCAGTGCCAGTTCGCGCGTGTCGAGAAGCGCGCCTTCCGCCCGGATGACGTCCTTCCGATCATCCAGGCTGAAGACGTTGAGGAGGTTCCAGCTGGCGCGCGCGCCGTATCCCAGCCAGTTGCTGTTGAAGAGGAAGTCGTTCGAATTGGCGTTGAAGTTGACGAAGCCCTTCAGGCTGGGAAACGCACTCAGCGTCGCCGCGTCGATCTCGTTGAGATTGATGCGCTCCTGATAGTTCACCTCGCGCAACTCCGCGCGGTTTTCGAGCGCGGCGAGCACCATCGTCTCCGCCTCGATATCGACGCCCAGCGGCGGCGCGTCGCGGTCCGGCATGACCAGGCTGAATTCGATGTCGGGCGTCAGGTTCATCAGCGCAGCCAGTTGCGCCTTGGCGATCACGAGTTCGCGCTGCAGCTTCTGAATGTCGCGTTTGATGGTCACGAGTTCGCGCTGATAGGTAAGCGCGGCGAGCGGCGCGGTGACCCGGCGCTGCTCCAGCTGTTCCGAAGAGGCGAAGGCGTCGTCGACATCGCCCGACAGCGTCGTCAGCCGGTCGAGCAGGCGCTGCGCCGACACGGCGCGCCAATAAGCGGTACGTACATCCTCGATGATCCGGTTCGCGACCTTGCGCCGGCGTTCCATCGCGATCAGCACCTCGTCGGCGGTCTGCTTCGCGCGCACTTTCGACAGGCCGAAATCGAGGACGTCCCAGGACAGGGTCAGATCACCGTCGAAGATGTCGCGCTCGGCCGAAGTGGAGGGTTCGAGCGATTCCGTCCCCGTCAGCAACGACCGGCTGCTGGCGCCGGCGAAATTGTTGCGGCCGCCATAGCCGCCCGTCGCGACCAGCTGCGGCAGCATGTCGAAGGTCGTGACGTCGAGCGCCTGCACCTTCAGCGCTTCCTCCATCATCTCGACCTTGTAGTCGAGATTGTACTTCAGCGCCCGCGCCATCGCTTCGTAAAGGCCGACCGGTCCCGTGACCGGCTCCTGATCGGCGGCGACGCGCGCCAGCCGGTCGCGCGCCGCACTCGACAGCTCTGTCGCCGTGAATGGCGCCGGCGTGACCGCACAGGCACTCGCCATCAGGAGCGCGGTTGCGCCGCCCATCAGTTTCATATGTCTCATCGGTCCCATTCCCCGCACTACCCGGCGGCGAGCGCCCTCGCGAGCGCCTCGCTATCCTGCCTGTTGATATTTGCCGCCTGTTCGATCTGTCCCGTCAGCGTCGGTACGCCAAGACGGGCGCTTCCCCCTTCGCCGTTCCTGCCATTATCGGCACCGCCGTCGCTGCCATTCGGGTCGAGCGCACCGGAGTTCAGATCGATCTCGACCTCGCGCTGGATCAACTCCCCATCGGCGCGCTCCGCCGTGACGACCAGGCGCAGCATCTCCGCATCCGCCGGCGGTTCCATGACGACCATGCCATTGCCGCCTGTCCGGACCCAGGCCGGCAGCGCACGTCCATCCGCGCCGCGAACGTCGAAATTGTAGATCTCCGCGTTCGTACCGTCCATGTCGAGCAGCAGCACCGGCCCGCGCCGCACGCTTTCAAGAACGATCAGACGCTCGCCCTCGTCTTGGGCGGCGGGATAGCGCAGCGAAA
>JBCCAC010000305.1:0-3347 GCA_039815015.1 Pseudomonadota bacterium
CAAATCGAGGTCTGGCGTCGATCGCCGAGCCGTCCTTCAGGGTGGAGCCGTCGGCGGCACTGCCGTTTTCATGTCCGGCCGGGCGGGCGCTCAGCAATCCGGCAATGATGCTGGTGCGAACGCACGCACAAAACTGCCCGTCACGCTGCGGGTCAACGGGCGTTCGCACGATCTCGATATCGATCCGCGCGCGACCCTGCTCGACACGCTGCGCCACGATCTCGATCTGACCGGCTCGAAAAAGGGTTGCGACCATGGCCAGTGCGGGGCCTGTACCGTGCATGTGAACGGCACGCGGGTGCTCGCCTGCCTTAGCCTTGCCGCGAGCGTCGCGGGGGACGACATCGTGACCGTCGAGGGTCTCGCCACGGGCGATGATCTGCACCCGATGCAGCAGGCCTTCATCGACAATGACGCCTTTCAGTGCGGCTATTGCACGCCGGGACAGATCATGTCCGCCGTCGGTTGCGTCGCCGAAGGACATGCCGGCTCCGACGCGGAGATCCGGGAATATATGTCCGGCAACCTCTGCCGCTGCGCCGCCTATCCGAACATCGTCGCCGCTGTGAAACAGGCCGCGCCCGAAATGGGAGACGCCTGATGCGGCCTTTCAGCTATGCGCGCGCGGAAAGCCCCGCCGCGGCCGTACAGGCCGCAGGCGAGGGCAGCATGTATCACGCCGGCGGCACCACGCTCATCGACCTGATGAAGCTCGACGTATGGCAACCCGATCGCCTCATCGACATCAGCCGCCTGGATGCGGCGCCGATGACGGGTGTCGAGCGGGACGGCCGACGCCTGCGCATCGGCGCACTGACGCGCATGGCGGATCTCGCCGCCGACGAGCGCCTTCGCAAGGAGGCCCCCGTCCTGACGGATTCGCTATGGCTCGCCGCCTCGGCGCAGGTCCGGAACATGGCACGGCTCGGCGGCAATGTCCTCCAGATGACGCGCTGTTCCTATTTCCGCGATACCAGCTACCCCAAGTGCAACAAGCGTGCCCCCGGCTCCGGCTGTTCGGCGATGGACGGCGTCAATCGCCAGCATGCGGTCCTCGGAACGTCGGACCAGTGCATCGCGACCTATGCCGGCGACTGGGCACAGGCGCTGGTTGCGCTGGATGCGACCGTCGATATCCTCGGCAAGGACGGACCGCGCACGATGCGTTTCGCCGAGCTGCACAGGCGGCCGGACGACCGGCCGGATCTGGAAACGAACCTGAGGCCCGGTGACCTGATCGTCGCCTTCACCATTCCCGATGCCGACTGGCCGCGTTCGACCTATCTGAAGATCCGCGACCGGGAATCCTATGCCTATGCACTCGCGTCGGCGGCCGTGGCGCTGCGGATGGACGGCGATACCGTGAAAGACGTCCGCATCGGCCTTGGCGGTGTCGCGACCGTGCCCTGGCGCGCGTCGGAAGCCGAGCGCCTGCTCACGGGCGGTCCGCTCGACGAAGCGCGCGCCGAGGCTGCGGCAGAGCGTGCCTTCGCCGGGGCCGCCACGCGGGAGCACAATGAATACAAGGTGGAACTCGGCAGGCGGACGCTCGTGCGTGCGCTGCTCGATACCGCCCGGATGGAGGTCTGATCATGGCGACGCATGCGACAAGCCCCGCGCCGACGCTCGACAATGCCGGCAACCCCATCCCGCGCTACGAAGCGCGGCAGAAGGTCATGGGCGCGAAGCTCTACGGCGACGATCTCGCCGTGCCCGGTCGTCCGGCCTATGGCTATCTGGTCACGAGCGCGGTCGCGAAGGGGTCGATCACGCGTATCGACGACAGTGCCGCGAAGGCGGTGCCCGGTGTCCTGACGATCATGACGCACGAGAACCGGCCGCAGCTGAACGCGATCAAGCATTTCGGCGAGGGCGGTCTGGCGCTGACCAGTCAGGTACCGCTGGCCGGTCCCGCGATCGCGCATGATGGCCAGATCGTCGCCTATGTCGTCGCGGACACGTTCGAAGCGGCGCGCGAGGCGGCGCACAGGCTCGATATCTCCTATGCCGAAGCGCGGCCGGCGACCACGTTCGGCTCGCCCGGCGCGGACTCGATCGCCATGACCGAGGTGGACGACGAATTCGAAAACCCGTCGCTCGGTGACGTGGAAGCCGCGCTCGCCGGGTCAGCGCATGTGGTCGAGGCGGATTACGCGACGCCCGTGCAGCATCACAATCCCATCGAGCTGTTTACGACGACGGCGTTCTGGGAGGGCGAGCGCCTGACCATACAGGAGCCGTCCCAGTTCGTCTGGGGCGCGAAACATGCCGTCGCCGAGCAGCTCGGCATGCCGGTCGAGAATGTGCACTATGTCGCGCCGTTCGTCGGCGGCGCGTTCGGATCGAAGGCCGCGATCGGGCACCGATCCTCTCTGACGGCGCTCGCCGCGCGCGAAATCGGCCGGCCGGTCAAGCTGGTCGCCACGCGCGATCAGGGCTTCACCATCGGCGGTTACCGGCAGGAAACGAAGAACCGCGTCCGTCTCGGCTGCGATGCCGAGGGGCGGCTGACCGGCTATCATCACGATCTCGACGAGTTCACGGCGCAGCTCGACGATTATCGCAATGGCGGCATCGAAAATTCCGCCGCCATGTATGCGTTCAGGGCGATCGGTTCGAACCAGAAGATTACCCGCGGCGACCGCAATGTTCCCGTCTTCATGCGTTCGCCGCCCGAAGTGCCGGTCATGTATGCCCTCGAAAGCGCCATGAACGAGCTGGCCGAGAAGGCCGGCATGGACCCCGTCGCGTTCCGCCGGCTGAATGACACGCGCGTCAACCCGCTGACCGGCGCCCCGTACACCAGCCGCAGCCTGAACGAATGCTATGACGCGGCGGCCGAACAGTTCGGCTGGTCGCGGCGCAACCCGAAACCGCGATCCATGCGCGACGGCGACTGGCTGATCGGCTGGGGCTGTGCGACGGCGACCTATCCGACGGCCATGTCGCCGGCAACGGCGCGCGTCACATTGCGTGCCGACGGCAGCGCGACGGTCGAGGCGGCCGTGCACGATGTCGGCACCGGGGCCTATACCATCATCGGTCAGACCGCCGGCGAGCGGCTGGGCATCGATCCCGACCGCATCACCGTCAAATGCGGCGACAGCGACCTGCCGCCAGGGCCGGTGTCAGGCGGCTCGATCACCACGGCCAGCATCACCTCCGCCGTCGCGATGGCGTGCGACGCCATCCTCGCCAAGCTCGATGCGAACGGGCCGATGTCGGACGCGAACCGCCGCGCTGCCTTCGCTCGCATCGGCATAAATGCCATCGACGAATATGCCGAATGGTCGCCGCCGGGCGCGGGCGAGAATGCGGCCAAGTCCCTCTATGAAGGGGGCGTCAGG
>JBCCAC010000022.1:0-13953 GCA_039815015.1 Pseudomonadota bacterium
TGCTCTTCCGATCTCAAAATCCCAACGGCAGGGTACGCGCTTCAGATCGCCCTTCATGTCCCAGGTAAAGCCGTGGAACGGGCATTCGAATTCGTCGGCGAAGCCGGATTCCAGCCTCAGCTTCCGGCCCCGATGCAGGCAGACATTGTGAAAGGTCTTGATGCTGCCATCGTCCTGGCGGACCAGAAGATAGGATTTGCCGACATTCTCATAGACGACAAAGTCGCCGGGTTCGGGCATTTCCTCCTCACGCGCGGCGAACTGCCAGACGCGCGGCCACATGCGCTTCTTTTCCAGCTCGAAAAATTCGCGCGACGTATAACGGTCCGCATCAAGCGGCTCGGAGCCGAGATAGCGCCAGCTATCCTCCCGGTACATGTCCGGGACATCGCGCGTGTCCTCCTCGAACAGTTCCTTGACGCCGCGTCCCGGATAGCGCGCGGTCGCGAACTGATCGCGGGGGTCATGATCGGCCATGTCTCGGGCACTCCTCTGCCTGGAATGGCGCGAGTCTTCGTCGCCATTCCCGCCCCGTCCACTGCCAGCCTTGTCAGTCCGTGCTGTGCCGGACCCGTTCAGACGCCCGGCAGGCCGGCGAGCGCGCCGCCGTCGATGACATATTCCGCGCCGGTGACGAAGGCCGCCTCGTCGCTGGCTAGGTAAGTGGCGAGACCGGCGATTTCGGCCGGATCGGCCATGCGCTGCATCGGCGAAACGCCTTCCAGCATGGCGCGCGCCGCACCGGGATCGGGCGCCGCGCCGATCGCGCCTTCGATCAGCGGCGTCGCGACGAGGCCCGGATGGATGGAATTGCAGCGGATGCGATAGCCGGCGCGGGCCGAATGGACGGCGACGGACTTCGCGAGCAGACGCAGCGCGCCCTTCGTCGTCGAATAGGCGACATCGCCTGCCAGTGCCATGATGCCGTTGATCGAGGAATTGAGAATGATTGAGCCCGCCGCGCCGTCCGGGTTCGCCTTCATGGCCGCAACCCCATGCTTCGCCGCCAGCATCATGCCAGTCAGGTTGATGTCGAGAAGCCGCCGCCATGCGTCGAGTTCGATATCCTCGATGGACGCATCGCCCGCATTGATACCGACGTTCGAAAATACGCAGTCGAGACGGCCATGACGGTTTGCGATCTCGGCCATCAGCGCGTCCCAGCCCTCGGCATCGCCGGCATCATGCGCGATGAAATGCGCGCCCGTTTCCGCCATGATCGCAGCGGCGGCATGGGCGTTCCGTCCCGTGAACACGACGTCCGCACCTTCGGCACAAAAGCGCCGCACGACCGCCTCGCCGATGCCCGCCGTGCCACCGGTGACGAGCGCGACCTTGCCTGCCAGACGATCCGCCATCCGCTTCGCTCCCCTATTTTGCCAATGCCCTTCGTAGGCACGCGGCCGCTATCGGAGAAACTGTACGAACGGAGGGGCGGGCGGCGGATGAGCAGCGAACAGATGGCGACGGACTGGCACGATGCCCTGGCCGCGGACGCGCTCGCGGACGGGGAACGGCGCTGTGTCGAGGTGGCGGGCGTTCGCATTCTGATTGTCGAAGCCGACGGCTGCATTCACGCCCTGTCGCCCGAATGCACCCACGCCGGCGCGGCGCTCGCCGATGGCCGGGTGCGCGGCGGCGACATCATCTGTTCGCGCCATGGCATGCGGTTCGGACTGGCGGACGGTGAACCGAAAGGGCCGCTCTCGCGAACGCCGCTGACCGTTTACCCCTGCCGTGAGCGCGAGGGGCGCATTGAGGTCGCGCTGTAGCGCGCGGCAGCCCCCACAATTCGTCGCACTTGTTCCGGATGGCCGCGACATGCCACAAGCGAGGAACGTTCTGGGGAGGACATGATGCGCTACGGTCTGATTTCGGCGGCAATTCTGGCACTCGCGGCATGTGCGCCGGCGGTGGAGACGGAGACGGCGCAGGTGAGCGCCGCCGCGCCGGACGAAACCGGCGTTACGGGTGAGCGGCTGATGAACGCCGCGGCCGAGCCCGGCAGCTGGCTGACCCATGGCGGCACCTACGAGGAGCAGCGCTTCGCACGGCTGACGCAGGTGAATACCGGGAACGTCGCCGAACTCGGCCTCGCCTGGATGCACGAGTTCGACACCAATCGCGGGCAGGAGGCGACACCGCTGATCGTCGATGGCGTCCTCTACACGACGTCGGCCTGGTCGAAGGTCTTCGCGTTCGATGCGAAGACCGGTGCGAAGCTGTGGGAATATGATCCCGAAGTGCCGGGCGAGGCGGGTTTCAACGCCTGCTGCGACGTCGTCAATCGTGGAGCGGCAATCTATGACGGCAAGGTCTATTCGGGAACGCTCGACGGCCGGCTGATCGCGCTGGATGCGAAGACGGGCGAGCTCGTCTGGGAAACGGTGACGGTCGATCAGTCGAAACCTTACACCATCACCGGCGCGCCGCGCGTCGTGAAGGGGCGCGTCCTCATCGGCAATGGCGGCGCGGAATATGGCGTCCGGGGCTACGTCAGCGCCTATGATGCCGCGACGGGCGCGCTCGACTGGCGCTTCTACACCGTCCCGCCGGGACCGGGCGCGCCGGCGGACGGCGCCGCGTCGGACAGCGTCATCGAAACCGCACGCGCCAGTTGGAGCGGCGACTGGACCCAGCATGGCGGCGGCGGCACCGTCTGGGACGCCATCGTCTACGATCCGGATTTCGATCAGGTTCTGATCGGCGTCGGCAATGGCAGCCCCTGGAATCACAAGGTGCGTTCGGAAGGCAAGGGCGACAATCTGTTCGTATCGTCCGTCGTCGCGCTCGACGCCGATACGGGCGCGTACAAATGGCACTATCAGGGGACGCCCGGCGAAACCTGGGACTTCACGCAGACGCAGCCGATCATCCTTGCCGACCTCGAAGGTCGCAAGGTGATGATGCAGGCGCCGAAGAATGGCTATTTCTACGTCGTCGACCGCGCCGACGGCACGCTGGTCAGCGCCGAAGGTTTCGTCCCGCAGACCTGGACGACGGGCGTCGACATGGCGACGGGACGGCCGATCGAGGCGGAAAACGCCCGCTTCGAAAACGGCCCGTTCCTCGCAATGCCCTCGGCGCTCGGCGCGCACAACTGGCACCCGATGGCGTACAGCCCGGCGGAACGGCTGGTCTACATTCCGGCGCAGGAGGTGCCGTTCGTCTACACCGACGATGACGGGTTCCAGGACCGGCCGGGCGCGTGGAACATCGGCGTCGACTGGCTGGCCAATGCGGTCCCCGAAACGCCGGGCGAGTTCAAGGCGGTGCGCGCCCTTCTGAAGGGACACCTCGCCGCCTGGGATCCCGTGACGCAGTCGGAAAAATGGCGCGTGCAATATGACGGCCCCTGGAACGGCGGCGTTCTTGCGACGGCGGGCGGCCTCGTTTTCCAGGGCACGGCGAAGGGCGACTTCAACGCCTATGCCGCGAATGACGGCCGCAAATTGTGGAGCTTCGCCGCCGGCACCGGCATCATCGCCGCGCCGGTCAGCTATGAAATCGATGGCGAGCAATATGTCGCCGTCATGGCGGGCTATGGCGGGGCCTATCCACTGTCCTCCGCCTATGTCGACAAGCCGAAACCGGCGGTCAACGGTCGCCTGCTGGTCTTCAAGCTGGGCGCGGACATGGCTTATGAGGTGGAACCGATCGACAATGGTCCGGCGGTCGAGACGGCCGCCTTCTGGACCGAAGCCGAGTTCGCGCACGGAAAGCAGCTGTACGAATCCAATTGCGGCGTCTGCCACGGGGCGGGCGTGCGCTCGTCGGGCGTGCTGCCGGACCTGAGGCGCTCGGGCTATCTCGCGGACGCCGAGCTTTGGGACGCCGTCCTTCTGGAAGGTACGCTTGCCGAACGCGGCATGATCAGCTTCGCCAAATGGCTGGACGCGGACGATACGAAAGCGGTCCGCGCCTATGTCGCGCATCATGCAAACCGGCTGGCGGCAGACGGCGATGTCGGAGCCGAGGCGGGAGCGGGTGCCGACTGAAACGCCTTCCACGTGGTCGGGCCATGTGGTCGGGTGGTTTAGTCGTTGCGCCCCCAGCGTGACTTCGATCACGGCGTAGGCGCGCCCGCCAGATTATAATCGCGCCATGCCCGATCGACCCGACATTGCGATGGTCCTCTCCGGCGGCGGCTCCAAAGGAGCGTTTCAGGTCGGGGTTCTGGACGAGCTCGTCACGCGGCGCGGGCTGAACGTCGATCTTTATGCCGGCATCTCGACGGGTGCGATCCAGGCGCTGGGGGCGGCGGCGGACCGGATCGGCGATCTGCGCCGGGTCTGGGAAGACATTCGCAGCGACCGCGACATCTACAAGAAACGCTTTCTCGGCCTCGTCGGCGCGGTGATCGGCGGTGCGGATTCGCAATATGATGCGACGCCCGTGCGGCGGAAGATCCGCGCCTTTCACGATCCGGCAGCGCTGGCGGCGGCGGGCAAGGGGCTGCTGGTCGGTGCGGTCAGCCTGAACAGCGGCGAACTGCGCTACGTCGATGAGACCAATCCCGCCATCGCCGAATGGGTCATCGCCTCGGCCGCCGTGCCGGCGACCTATCAGCCGCTGATTACGTCTGATGGCGACAAATGGGTCGATGGCGGCGTTCGCGACATCACTCCGCTGGGCGCGGTCATCGCCCGTCGGCCGAAAGCGATCCTCATCGTTCTCGCCAGCCCGTCGGGCGAAGGCGCGGGCCGCAAGTCGAAAAGCTACGACAATCTCCTCGAAATCGCGCTGCGATCGGTCGGCATCCTGACGAACGAGGTGTTCGAGAACGACATCGGTCAGGCGACACGTATCAACGCCATTCTGGACGCGGCGACACGGCAGCGTGCGCTGCTGACGGCGGAAGGCCTGAGCGTGGACGCGATCGCCCGTTCGATGGCGCCGGTGGATGCGATCATCAATCGCTTTCGCGACGTGCCGATCCTCACCATCCAGCCGGACCTCGATTTCGATCTGCCATCCTCGACCAGTTTCAAGCCCGACGAGATCGCACGTACCATCGCGCATGGCGAAGCGGTGGCGGCACGGCCGGAAACCCAGGCGGCGATTGCCGACTGGCGGGCGCGGGCAGGGGTTTGAGGGACAGGGGTTTGAGGGGCAAGGGGTTTGAGGGGCAGGGGGTCTGTCGAGGGACGCACCGCAGCTACCGCAACAATCGCTTCACCATCGTGCAACGATCCACGGGATCGAGGCCACTTTCCCGTTCATGCGCCGCGAAGGTCGGGGCCATGCTTGCCGGTTCGCCGTCCGGTGCGATCTCGAATCCCAGACGCGCATAGAAGGGCGCATTCCACGGTACGTCGCGGAACGTTCTGAGCCACAGGGCGGGCAGGGTGCGGGCATTGGCGTGGGCTTCGGCATGGAAGACGAGCGCGCGGCCGATACCGCGGCTCTGCGCGGCGGGAAGAACGTCGAGTTCGTCGATATGCAGCCCTTCGGCAATGACGAGCGCCTTCAGGAAGCCCAGGGCCGCGCCGCGATCGTCTTCGGCCAGCCAGATCGTACCGCTCGCGAGCGCGGGTTCCAGTTCCGCGATCGTGTCGGGCTCGCTGCCGACGAGATGCGCGTGGCGGGTGCCGGCGAAACTATGGCTGGCGGCGCGTTCGATGGTGCGGCAGGTTTCGAGGTCTGCGCGCGCCGCCTTGCGGATCGTGAAATCGCGCGCGGGTCCGGTCAATGGCTGCGGGTCAGCGTCTTCATCGCCTCGTCGAGACCGCCGAGGGTCAGCGGGTACATGCGATCCTCCATCAGCGTCTTCAGCATCTGGATGGACTGGCCGTACTGCCAGTGCTTCTCCGGGATGGGATTCAGCCAGACGGCACTGTGATAGACGTCGGTCATGCGCCGCAGCCAGACCTCGCCCGCCTCCTCGTTCCAGTGTTCGACGCTGCCGCCGGGATAGTTGATCTCGTAGGGGCTCATCGACGCGTCGCCCACGAAGATCAGCTTATAATCGTGCGGATATTTGTGCAGGATGTCGAAGGTCGGGATGCGTTCCGACCAGCGCCGCTTATTGTCCTTCCACACCGCCTCGTAGGGCATGTTGTGGAAGTAGAAATATTCCATGTTCTTGAATTCGGAACTGGCGGCGCTGAACAGCTCCTCGCACGTGCGGATATGCCCGTCCATCGAGCCGCCAATGTCGAAGAACAGCAGCACTTTGACCGCATTGCGGCGTTCTGGCCGCATGATGATGTCGAGATAGCCCTTGTTCGCCGTGCCCTTGATCGTCGAGTTGAGGTCCAGCTCGTCCGCCGCCCCGTCGCGCGCGAATTTCCGCAGCCGCCGCAGCGCGATCTTGATGTTGCGCGTGCCGAGTTCGACCTCGTCGTCCAGGTTCTTGAACTCGCGCTTTTCCCAGACCTTGACCGCGCGGCCCTGCTTGCCTTGCCCGCCGATCCTGACGCCGGCGGGATTGTAGCCACCATTGCCGAAGGGCGACTTGCCGCCGGTGCCGATCCATTTATTGCCGCCCTCGTGCCGCTCGTCCTGCTCCTCGAGGCGCTTTTTCAGCTCCTCCATGATCTCGTCGAAGCCCTTCTCCTCGATCTCGGCCATTTCCTCCTCGGAAAACACGGCCTCGGCCAGCTGTTTCAGCCATTCCTCCGGAATCTCGGCGGTTTCCTCGTCATAGCTGGTCTCCAACCCCTTGACGACCTTGCCGAACACCTGGTCGAAGCGATCCAGCATCGCCTCGTCCTTCACATAGGCCGAGCGCGACAGATAATAGAAATCCTCCACCCGCCGGTCGATCACATCGGCCTTCAGCGCTTCCAGGAGCGTCAGATGCTCCTTCAGCGTCACGGGAATGCGCGCGGCGCGCAGCTCGTCGAAAAAATCCAGAAACATGGGGTGACGATAGGCGAGGGCGAGGGCGCCGTCATCCTGCTTTTCAAGAGGGGCGGCGCATGGGCCGGTCGACTAGGCGGGGCCGATGAATATGGATTTTTCCGGCAAACATGTGCTCGTCGTCGGCGGATCGAGCGGCATCGGCCTGGCCGCGGCGCGCGGGTTTCACGATGCGGGCGCATCGGTCTCTGTGACGGGAACGCGCGCGTCGGCGTCCGACTATGATGGGCTGGATGACCTTGCCTATGCGCAGCTCGACACGGCCGATCGTCATGGCGTGGCGGCGTTCGCCGCGACTGTCCGGGCGCTGGATGTGCTTGTAAATGCGGCGGGTATGGTGATGTACGGCCGCAAGGAATTCGACGTCGCCAATTTCGAGGCGGTGTTGGCCGCGAACCTGACGGGCATCTTTCAACTATGCGCTGCGCTGCGTCCGGCTCTGGCGGCGGCAAAGGGCGCGATCGTCAATATCGGCTCGGTCGCCAGTCATCGCGGCGTCATCGGGCAGCCGGCCTATTCGGCGTCGAAGGGCGGTATGCTGACGCTGACGAAAAGCCTAGCTCTTGCCTATGCGAAGGACGGCATTCGCGTGAACCAGGTGTCGCCGGGTCTGGTGCAGACCAAGCTGACGCAGGTGAGCTGGGAAGCGGACGACCGGCGGCACGCCATAGAACGCGGCATACCGCTGGGCCGTATCGGCCGGCCACGGGACATTGCGGGGGCGATCCTGTTCCTTGCATCGGACCTTGCCGGCTGGACCACGGGAACGGACATCATCATCGACGGAGGCGCAAGCGCATGAGCTGGATACAGGGCAAGACGATATTGGTAACGGGCGGGTCGCAGGGGATCGGGCTCGCGACCGCTGCGCTGTTCCGCGATGCTGGTGCCAAGGTGACGATCACGGGTACGCGGGCCGCTGCCGCCGACTATGACGACGATCTTGCCGGCCTGACCTATGTCCGGTGCCGGATGGGCGAGAAGGACGACATCGCGGCGCTGGCGAGCGGGTTCGCCGCGCTCGACGTTCTCGTCAACAATGCCGGGACCGGCGCACCTAACGAATATGAGCAGGACCAGTTCGAGGATGTGATCGCGATCAACCTCAGCGCGGTCATGAACCTTTCCACACGGCTGAAACCGCTGCTGGAAAAAAGTGCGGCTGACGGCCCCGGCCCGGGTTCGATCGTCAATGTGGGATCGCTGTCGAGCTTTCTCGCGCTGAAGGAAACGCCGGCCTATACGGCGTCGAAGGCGGGCATTCTCGGCCTGACGCGGGCGCTTGCGGACAAGTGGGCGCCCGACGGGGTTCGCGTCAACATGGTGGCGCCGGGCTTCATCGAAACGCGCATGACGCAGCCCCTGCGGGACAATGAAAAGGGCGCGGCAATGATGCTGCGCGCGATCCCCATGCGCCGCTTCGGTGCGCCGGACGAGGTCGCGACGTGTATCGCGTTTCTCGCATCGCCCGAGGCGAGCTATGTCACCGGGCAGTCGATCGCGATGGATGGCGGTCTGATGCTGCGGTAGGTTCTGTGTGGCCTTTGGATGGGTCGCGAAAATCCTTCGACAGGCTCAGGAGGAGCGGGTTGTAAGTACGGTCTTCAAACCGCTCCTCCTGAGCCTGTCGGAGGATCATCCTGAGCCCTGTGAAGCATCGCCCGAGGCGCGGCATGATCGCTATTTCGACCAGTCGAGACCCATATTCTCATAGGCGTCGCGGCTCTCGGTCCAGTTCGCCTTCACCTTCACCGTCAGGAACAGATGCACCCGGGTGCCGAACAGGTCCTCCAGCTCGGCGCGGGCATCGGAGCCGATCTGCTTGATGCGGCTGCCGCCCTTGCCGAGCACGATGCCCTTCTGGCTGTCGCGCTCGACATAGACGATCTGGTGGATGGAGGTGCCATTGTCGCCCTCGACCCAGCTTTCCGTCTCCACCGTCGAGGCGTAGGGCAGTTCCTGGTGCAGCTGCAGGAACAGCTTTTCGCGCGTGACCTCCGCCGCCAGGAGCCGGCTGGTGACGTTCGACACCTGATCCGCGGGGAAATGCCAGGGCTCGCGCGGCATGGCCGCCGCCAGCGTTTCCTTCAGCTCGCCGATGCCGTCGCCCGTCGGCGCCGCCACCATGAAGGTCTCTGCGAACGGCGCCAGCGCGTTCAGCGATTCCGACAGCGGCAGCAGGCGGTTCTTGGGCACCAGGTCGATCTTCGTCAGGATCAGCATCATCGGCTCGTCGCGCGCCGCGAGCCGCTCGATGATCGCTTCGACATCCTCGGTCACGCCGCGCTTGGCATCGACCAGCAGCAGGACGAGGTCGGCGCCCGACGTTCCTTCCCACGCCGCATTCACCATCGCCCGTTCCAGGCGCTTCTTCGGCGTGAAGATGCCCGGCGTGTCGACCAGGATCATCTGCGTATCGCCTTCGGTCGCGATGCCCATCAGGCGCGCGCGCGTCGTCTGCACCTTGGGTGAGACGATAGCGACCTTCTGACCGACGATGGTGTTGACGAGCGTCGATTTTCCCGCGTTCGGCGCGCCGACTACCGCCACCACGCCGCAATGCTGATCCGTCACGATGCGTTGTCCCGCCCTGTCTCTCGCGCCAGCATGGCCCGGGCCGCGGCCTTTTCCGCGTCCTGTTTGCTGGATCCTGCGCCCATAGCGGGTTCGAGGCCGCGAACCGAGACCTCTACGCGAAACGAAGGTGCATGGTCGGGGCCGTCGCGCCACACGATCTGATATGCGGGCAGCGGGCGGCCCGACCCCTGTGCCCATTCCTGCAATTCATTCTTGGGGTTGCGCGGCGGTGTGCGTGCGCCGGAAACCTGCGGCGCCCAGGCGCGGCGGATGAAGGTCCGCGCGGTCTCCAGCCCCCCGTCGAGGTAGAGTGCCGCGATCAGCGCCTCGCAGATATCGCCGAGCAGATTGGCCTGCCGATGGACGCCGGCATCGCGCGCGGACATGTCCATGATCACATGGTCCGAAACGCCGATGCCGTCCGCCACTTCGGCGCAGCTCTTCTTGTCGACGAGCGCGGCGAGGCGGCGGTTCATGTCGCCCTCCGCCTCGTCGAATTCGGCGTAGAGCCATTCCGCGATGACGAGGCCCAGAACGCGGTCGCCGAGAAATTCCAGCCGTTCATAGCTGGTGCGCGCGCCGCGACCGCCGGACGAATGGGTGAGCGCGCTGGCAAGGAGGGCGGCGTCCGCAAACCGATGACCGAGCGCGCCGTCGGCCCAGTCGATGACGGTCTTGTCGAGATGGCTCCTATCTGGGCGGGGCCTGCCAGTGCCGCCGCTCATGGCCGGGCGCCCAGCCGATCCCAGCGGATCCCGTCCTCGCCTCGTGAATAGAATATCGGCCCCGCGCGGCCGATGACGTGCCCGAGTGGGACGTGACCGAAGCCGCCGTCGGTGATCCCGAACCGGCTGTCGAGCGATCCGCCGCGATTGTCGCCCAGAACGAAAAGATGCCCCTCGGGCACGGTGACCGGTCCATAGTCTGCGCCGCGTCCGCGATACGGCAATATCGCCGTCTCCGCACCCGGCAGGGTCTCAAGGTCGCGGCGATGGACGCATGTGTCACCCACCTGTCGGCCGGGACGGCAGGCCGTGTCCGCCGATGCGGGATAGGCAAAATCGGGGAGGCGCGTTCGCGTGGCCGCGATGCCGTCGATGCTGACGACCCCGTTCGAGATGGCGACCACCTCGCCAGGCAGGCCGACGACGCGCTTGACGAAATTGCTGCCGCCGTCGGCCGGATCGGCGAACACGATGGCGTCGCCGCGCGCCGGAAGGACCAGGCCCACCCGGCCGGTGCCGGGCGACCGGACCCAGGGCAGGGACGCGCCGCCATAGCCATAAGGATATTTCAGGACGAGAAGATGCTCGCCCGGCAGCAGCGCCGGCAGCATCGACGTCGTCGGAATCGAAAACGGCTCGGCGACGAAGATGCGGACGCCGAGCGCCAGAACGAGCGCGAGCGCGACGGTTCTGAGACCGGCGACCAGCGTCCGCCGCCAGGCGGGTCGTGCGGACGACGGCCCCATGCGGAGAATCGCGGATGTCGAAACCATCCCTCGGGGCTTTTCAGGGGCGCGGTGCAGTGTCAAGCGAACCGCATGTGCAAGGCGATATATGCCACGTGATGTAGCTGTGGAGGGAGTGACTGACATGTCGAGCGAGGCCTGGTCCGCAGTGGACGCCGCCGTGCGGACCGCACGGCAGACGCGGCTGTCCGCGCGCTTCGATGCGGCGGCGACACCCGCGGCAGCGGACGCACGGCTGGCGGCGCTTACATTCGATATTGCCGGCATCCATGCCGATTTCACGAAGACGCATCTCGATCCGCCAGTGGTGGCCGCGTTCGCCGACCTTGCCCGCGCAACCGGCTTCGCGGTGCGGCGCAAAGCCCTGTTCGCCGGCGACATCGTCAATCCGACGGAAAGCCGGGCCGCCACGCACAGCGCCGAACGCGGTATCGGCGCCGAAGGCGACGTCGCAGCGACCGCCGAGGCGCGTGCGCAGATGCGGGCGATCCACGACCGCGTCACGAACGGCGACTTCGGCGATATTCGCCACATCATCCATATCGGCATCGGCGGCTCGTTTCTGGGGCCGGCGCTGGTGGTGGACGCGCTGTCAGGTGGCAGACCGCGCTACGACACGCATATTCTCGGCAATATCGACGGCGTCGCACTGTCCCGCGCGCTGGCGGCCGTCGATGCGGCGCGCACGCTCGTCATCGCGGTGTCGAAGAGTTTCACGACGCTGGAGACCATGACCAATGTGGAAAGCGCGCTCGCAGCGCTCGGCGACGATGCACGGTCGCGGCTGGTCGCCGTCACGGCGGCGCCGGATAAAGCGGCGGCATTCGGCGTCGCACCGGACAACATCCTGCCGTTCGCCGAAACCGTCGGCGGTCGCTATTCGCTGTGGACAGGCGTCGGACTGGTGGCCGCCCTCGCGCTGGGCTGGGACGAATATCAGGCGCTTCTGAGTGGCGCGGCGATCATGGACGCGCATTTCCGTGATGCGGATTTCGCCGATAATCTGCCCGTGATCGCCGCCCTGATGGACCTCACCTACGCCAGCGTCGTCGGCGCGGAAACGCGTGCGGTTTTCGCCTATGACCAGCGGCTCGCGCTACTGCCACCCTTCCTGCAGCAGCTGGAAACGGAATCGAATGGCAAGCGGGTGACGCTGGCGGGCGACGTCCTCGATCGGCCCTCGTCGCCGGTGGTCTGGGGCGGCGTCGGTACGGACGCGCAGCATGCGGTCTTTCAGCTATTGCATCAGGGCACGCACCTCGTGCCGACGGAATTCCTGGCGGTCGTAGAGCCGGGGCATGACCTGGCCGGCGACCATCACCGCCAGCTGATCGCGAATTGCATCGCGCAGGGGGCGGCCCTGATGCGCGGGCGGACGGAGGAAGAGGCCGGGTCGGCGGCGAAGACCTTTCCCGGCGACGTACCGTCGGCGACGCTGCTGCTGGACCGGCTCGATGCGCGGACGCTCGGCGCGCTGATCGCCTTTTACGAACACCGGACCTTCACCTTCGGGTCGCTGCTCGGCATCAACAGTTTCGATCAGATGGGCGTCGAACTTGGCAAGGACGTCGCCCGCGCCATTGCCGGCGGCAGTCTCGGCGATCTCGATGCGTCCAGCCTCGATCTATTGCGACGGGCGAAGCGATAGGACGCTTCGCCCGCCGTCCCCCGGCCCCACTGGTCCCCCCCCCCGGGGGAAACCATGGCTCGCTACCAGCGAATGAGGCGCGGGAGGACGAGACGGGTGAGGGCGGCGATGCCTACGATGCCGACCATGTACCAAAGGCCGACATAGGCGACCTCGTCGAAGGGGCAGTGCAGCGCGAAGGCGGTGGCGCCGGCCGATGCGCTTGCAAGGCCCGCGCTCCAGCTTGCCTGCTCCAGGTTCGTCGGCGCGGCACGGCGCAGCCAGACCAGAGCGGCGGCCCACATCGGGACGGTCGCGGCGGTGATGCCCATCAGGCACTGCACCGCCCAGCCCGTATTCGCCGCGGCGCTCATCTGCGCCTCCGGTGCGGTGGCAATCGCCGCGACGAGCGGGACGGCGAACAGGAGCGCGACGAGGGCGCTGGCGTAGCCGACGCCGCCCTTCACATTGCGGGCGGGAAGGCCGGCGCGCATCAGCACAAAGGCGCCGAGGAGGGCGACGATGCCCGATGCGGCGAACTTCCAGAGGACGATCCCCGTCCCCATGGCGGTGCCGATATCCGGCCTGACGCCCAGAACCGTTGCCGTGACGGCCAGTGCGGCCAGGAAGCCGCCGGCATAGACCGTGCCGAAAACCGTACCGTCGGCGCGGCGCACGGGCGCGGCGTCTTCGACCAGCGTATCGATGAAGCTGTTATTCACTTTGACTCCGTCTCCAGTTCGTCGCCGGCGTCGTCGTTAACGAAGGCGGATAGTTTTTTGAGGCCGCGATGGACGTTGACCTTGATAAGGCTCTCGCTCTGACCCAGCGCATCGGCCGCTTCGGAAACGCTCATGCCCTCCAGCTTCACCGCGCGAATGGCGGCGGCCTGTTTTTCCGGCAGGCGTTCGAGCAGCATGGTGACGGCATGACCGGCAGCCGGTTGCTGCGGCGTCGTCGGGTCGCCATGCGTGTCGTCGATCTCGACATGCGTGACGCGGCGCGTTTTTCTCAGCCAGTCGATCCACTTGTATTTCGCGATGGTATTGAGCCACGGCATCAGCGGATAGGCCGGATCGTAGCTGGCGCGTTTCGTGTGGACCGCGACCAGCGTTTCCTGGATGAGGTCGGCCGCGTCGGTCGGGCTCGCCTTGCGCGAATAGAAACGCTTCAGATGCGCCTCCGCCCCTTCCAGAAAGGCGCGGTAGGCCTGCCGATCGCCATCCTGTCCGGCGACGAAGGCGGCTTCCCAGTCCGACAATGTTCGTGCCACAGGCGCATCCCCGATAGAGGAAGCGAAACTGCCGCCGAACGCCGCGCGTGACAAGGCCAGGAATGGACTTGAAGGGTAGGAAATGGCGACGGTTTGAATCACGAAACGTCCGATAATTTGCAATCTTGACCCCGCCACGAA
>JBCCAC010000250.1:0-4131 GCA_039815015.1 Pseudomonadota bacterium
CCGTTTGGCAGCTGCCGCGCGCACAGTCCGAAGGCGACCAGCGCGCCGAGCGCCCATGCCCCCGTCAGGCTCGTCGTCGATCCGACCGACAGGCCGAGGATCTCGCCGCCATAAGGTTCCAGAAGTGCGTCCTGCATCGCGAAGGCGCCGGCGCCGGCGCCGATGGCAAGCAGCAGGCGCCGCGTGCCGGGGCGGGTCGTGAATGCGGCCCAGGTCTCTGCAAACCGCGGCTGCGGGTCGTCCGCATCCACGCTGGCGGTCTTGCGCGCCTCCTGCTTCCACAGGGCGACGACGTTCAGAACCAGCGTCAGGATGGCCGCCCCCTGAATGACCTGTACGAGCCGGGTGCCGGTGAAGTCGAGGAGCAGGGTGCCGATGGCGAAGGCGGCCAGCATCATGCCGACGAGAAGCATGACGTAAAGCAGGGCGACGACGCGGGGGCGCCTGTCCGCAGGTGCGATATCGGTCGCGAGCGCCAGCCCGGCGGTCTGCGTCACATGCATGCCGGTGCCGACGAGGAGGAAGGCGAGGGCGCCGGCGGCGAGGCCGGGCAGGAACGTGTCGGGCCGGGTCAGGAGGATGAGCGCGAAGGGCATGATCGCAAGGCCGCCGAACTGCGCCATGGTCCCGGCCCAGATATAGGGAACCCGCCGCCAGCCGAGGACGGATCTGTGCGTATCGCTGCGATGGCCGATCAGCGCGCGAAACGGTGCGATCAGCAGGGGAATGGCGATCATCAGCGCGACGATCCAGGTCGGGATGCCCAACTCCACGACCATCACCCGGTTGAGCGTGCCGTTCAGAAGCACGGCGGCGATACCGACGCCGACCTGGAACAGCGACAGTCGCAGCAAGCGGGCGAGGGGCAGGCTGTCGCTGGCCGCATCGGCGAACGGCAGAAACCGCAGGGCGACGGTCTGCCAGACGCGATCCGATGACGGCAGGCGGGTCATCGGCGGCTGATCCCCATCGCCTGCGATTTGTAGAAACCGCTCGACACGCGCTGCGTCAGGTCGACGGTCCAGCCCGGAAGCGCGTTCCCGATCGCCCGCGTCAGACGGTCTTCCGCGACCGGCCTGATCATGGGCGAGCGGTCGCCGCGCGGGAACAGCTTGCCGACGGCGTGCATCGCCCGCAGTGGCAGCGTGCCGGGCGCGAAGGTGAAGGCGATGTGATTTGCGCGCGCCGACCAGTCGGCAAGGAGCGCGACGACGTCTTCGGCGCTGTAATGGATGAGCGAATCCATCGCGGCGATATGATCGAAAATGCCAAGCGTCCGGTCGCGCATGTCGCCGACGCGCCAGTCGATCCGAACGTGGCGCGGCGCCCGCTTCGCCGCCACCTCGATCAGGTTTTTGGACACATCGATCGCAACGACCTCGGCGCCCCGCTCCGCCGCGGCGATGGCGAGCGCGCCCGTGCCGCAACCGGCATCGAGGAGGCGCATGCCCTGCATGTCCGCGGGCAGCGTCGACAGTAGGAGGTCGCGCATCTCGTCTCGGCCGGCGCGTACGGTCGCGCGGATGCCGCTGACCGGCACGTCCGACGTCAGATCCTCCCACGCCTTGCGCGCGGTCCTGTCGAAATATTCCTCCAGCCGCACGCGGCTTTGCCGGTAGGTCGTAGAGGCGAGCGTATGGTTCATCATTCGAAGCCCAGAAATTCGAAGATGTCGCGATCCTTCATCGGCGTCGCCGCGAGCGGTTCGACGCCGTCCCAGAGCGTGCGGGCGAGATGCATATATTCCTCTCGCGCCGCCTCGACCTCGGGACTGTCCTCCATTTCGAAGAGCGTGCATTTTTTCAGCCGCGACCGCCGGATGGCGTCGAGGTCGGCGAAGTGCGCCAGACGCCGCATGCCGGTCGCGTCCGCGAACCGGTCGATCTCGTCGGTCGCGGCGGAGCGGTTGGCGACGACGCCGGCCAGTTTCACATTATAGTTCTTCGCCTTGGCATTGATGGCGGCGACGATCCGGTTCATCGCGAAGATGCTGTCGAAATCATTGGCGGCGACGACGACGGCGTTGTCCGCGTGCTGGAGCGGCGCCGCGAAGCCGCCGCAGACCACATCGCCCAGCACGTCGAAGATGACGACGTCGGTATCTTCAAGAAGGTGGTGCTGCTTCAGGAGCTTCACGGTCTGGCCGACGACGTAGCCGCCGCAGCCCGTGCCGGCCGGCGGGCCGCCCGCCTCCACGCACATGACGCCGTTATAGCCTTCGAACATGAAGTCTTCGGTGCGGAGTTCCTCGCTGTGGAAATCGACCTCTTCCAGCACGTCGATGACCGTCGGCATCATCTTCTTCGTCAGCGTGAAGGTGGAATCATGTTTCGGATCGCAGCCGATCTGCAGCACGCGGTGGCCGAGCCGGGAGAAGGCGGCGGAGAGGTTCGAGGAGGTCGTCGACTTCCCGATGCCGCCCTTGCCGTAGACGGCGAAGACCTTCGCACCCTTGATCTCGTCCTTAGGATCCAGCGCGACCTGCACGCTGCCTTCGCCGTCGGGCGGGACGGTATCCGCTTCCAAAAGAGTCATGATCGCGCGCTCCTCATTCGGCGGGAACCAGGCCTTCCAGCCGGTCCTCCAGATCGTCGCTGGCCGCCTTCAGGGCCGCCAGAGTGTCCGCATCGGGGGTCCAAAGCTCGCGCTCGGTCGCCTCAAGGAGCCGCTCCGCCACCCGTGCGGAGGATTTCGGATTCAGCTCTGCCAGGCGCGCGCGCATATTCTCGTCGAGGACGAAGGTTTCGCTGATCTTCTGATAGACCCAGGGCGCGACGGTGCGGGTCGTCGCCGACCAGCCCATCGTGTTCGTCACATGGCCCTCGATCTGGCGCACGCCCTCGAAGCCATGTTTCAGCATGCCCTCATACCATTTCGGGTTCAGCATGCGGGTGCGGGTTTCAAGATCGATCTGCTCGCCGAGCGTCCGGACCTTCGTCCCGCCTTGCGTCGCGTCGACCACATAGACCGGTGCCGCCGCGCCACGCGCCTTTTCGACCGCCTTCGCCATGCCGCCGAGACCGTCGACGTAATGGTCGATGTCGGTGACGCCCAGTTCGACCGATTCGAGGTTCTGATAGGTGCAGTCGACGCCCGCCAGCTCGCTTTCCAGCAGATCGCGGCGCTGTGTCGGCACGCCGCTCCGGCCATAGGCGTAGCCCTTGCGCGTCTCGAACATGTCGGCCAGCTCGTCCGCGTCCGCCCAGGTGCCGCCGTCGATCAGCTGGTTGACGTTCGCGCCATAGGCGCCCTCGGCGTTGGAGAAGACCCGGAGGCTGGCGGTTTCGAGATCGCAGTCGTGCCGCGCCTGATGCGCCAGGCTGTGTTTCCGGACGAAATTTTGGTCCGCCGTCTCGTCCGCGACGGTCGCGAGCCACGTCGCCTCGGCGATCATGCGCGTCTGGAGGGGCAGAAGGTCGCGGAAGATGCCGGACAGCGTCACGACGACGTCGATGCGCGGGCGGCCGAGTTCGTCGAGCGGGATCAGCTCCGCACCGGCCAGCCGGCCATAATCGTCGAAGCGCGGCCGCGCACCCAGAAGCGCCATGGCCTGCGCGATCTGTGCGCCCTCGCTCTTCAGATTGTCCGTGCCCCACAGCACCATCGCGATGCTTTCCGGCAGGCGATCGCCGGCCTGCATGTGCCGGGCGAGCAGCTGATCCGCCTGCGCCGCGCCCTGCTTGCAGGCGAAATGGCTGGGAATGCGGAAAGGATCGAAGCCGTGCAGATTGCGACCGGTTGGCAGCACCTCCGCATTGTGAAGAAGATCGCCGCCGGGGGCGGGCGAGACATAGGTGCCGTCGAGCGCGCGCATCAGGGCGCCCATCTCGTCATTGGCGTCGATCGTCGCCTCCAGCGTGTCGCGATCGAGCGCCGGCGTCGCCGCCAGCATGGCGTTGACCAGCTGTTCGCGATCCTCGGGTTCCATATCGCCGCCGAAGACGTGGAGGCCGTGCGGGATCAGCTCGCGCTTGATCTCGTAGAGGCGGCCGGGCAGGGTCGAAAGGTCGCCCGCGTCGATGTCGAGGTCCGCACATTTGTCGCGGATCATGATGTCGAGCTCGTCCCGTTCGGCGGCATCGTCCGTGCCGCTCCGGTACCGCTCGACGAGCGCCTTCAACTCGCAAAGGC
>JBCCAC010000218.1:0-4655 GCA_039815015.1 Pseudomonadota bacterium
GAGATCGCAGATCTTCTGTGCGATCTTTATGGCCGCGTGACGTCGGGCGGCACATTTCGCGCGGCGTCGATCAAAGCGGCTGAAGCCGCCAAGGTGATCGAAAACGCGCAGCGCGACATCAACATCGCCTTCATGAACGAAATTGCCGTCATCTTTCAGAAGATGGATTTAAGCGTTCATGACGTTCTGGAAGCCGCCGGGACCAAGTGGAATTTCCTGCAATTTTCTCCCGGCCTAGTCGGCGGGCACTGTATCGGCGTCGATCCCTATTATCTGAGTTACAAGGCGCAACAGCTCGGCCATTTGCCGAGGGTCGTGCTTGCGGGCCGGTCGATCAATGACGGGATGGGCGTCTTCGTTGCCGACCAGATGCACGATCGGTTGCGAAAGGCCGGCAAGGTTCTCGTCCTGGGTCTGACCTTTAAAGAAGGTGTGCCGGATCTACGCAATTCCAAAGTCGTCAACGTCGTTCGTCGCCTGGAGTGGCTGGGACACGAAGTCATTATCCACGACCCGCTCGCCGACCCGGATGAAGCGGATGCCGAATATGGATTGACGATCGATGAAAATGCGCTGTCGGCGTCCGATTATGACGCCGTGCTGCTTGCCGTTCCGCATGAAGAATATACGGCCATGCCGGGCGCGCGCATAACGGGACTGCTGAAGGAAAACGGTCTTGTCGCCGACATCAAGGGCGCCTGGCGCGCGAAGGACTTGGGGACGACATACCGCCGTTGGACGCTTTAGACGCCGTTCAGTCGATCCGCCCGGTGGCGCGATACCAGACCAGGCCGGCATATTCGTGCAAAGCCAGACTCACCAGATGCAGGTTCGTGGCGACGTCTGGTGTCCAGTCGAGGGATTCCGTCACTTTGCGATCGACCGGATAGGGGTGGACGGAAACACCGTGTTTCGTAGCACACGCCATGGTGCGGGGCATGTGAAAGCCCGATGTGACAAGAAGGGCAGGGGCCCCAGAAGTCTCATGAGCATATGGTACGAAGCCTGCCAGATTCTCGCAGGTATCGCGGGTCGCCTCGATCTCGACGATGCGCGCAGCGTCGACACCAAGGTCGCGCCATAGGGCTTTCGTAATGGCGGTGTCACTCGCCGGTTTGCCGGAACTGTCGCCGAAGCCAGCGATGTAAAGTCGTGCCGTCGGATAACGGCGTGCCAGTAGGACAGCTTCCGTCACGCGCTCGCCATGGCCGCGTTGTTCGAACCGGCCGGACCGCGCTGCGGCATACAGGTCTTCGCCGCCTGCCAGCACGATTATGTCGCTTGGCGGGGTTTCGGGAAGATCCCATGTATAGGTATCTTCAAGACCGGCGATCAGGATCTGTCCGAATGGCGAAAAGCCGAATACGCCGAAAATCGACAATGCGACGACACCAAAGGCCTTGCCGAACCGCCACCCGCGCCAAATGCAGATGAGCGCGACGAGACCGATCCAGAACGGCCAGCTAACCGGCCCGAACAGCCCCCAGAGTATGTAGTTCAACGCTGGAGGCTAGCGCGCGTCATGGTACGCCTTGTACCATTCGACGAACTTCGGAATGCCGACGTCGATCGTCGTCGTCGGCTTGTAGCCAAGATCATTCGCGATGGCATCGATGTCTGCATAGGTCGCCCGCACGTCGCCTGGCTGCATCGGCAACAGATTGCGATCCGCCTTCCGCCCGACCGCGTCTTCGATCAGGGCGATCATGTGTGACAGCTCTTCGGAGCGGTTATTGCCGATATTGTAGAGCCGGTGCGGTGCGATCGAGCCGCCGGCCTTTTCCTGGCCATCGTCAGGCGGCGGATTGTCGAGACAGGCGACGACGCCGGACACAATATCATCGATGAACGTGAAATCACGCCGCATATCGCCCTCGCCGAAGACGTCGATCGGCCGGCCTTCCAAAATCGCTTTGGTGAACAGCCACATCGCCATATCGGGCCGGCCCCACGGTCCGTAGACGGTAAAGAACCGCAGGCCCGTCTGTGGCAGGCGATAGAGATGCGCGTAGGTCTCGCTCATCAGCTCGTCCGACTTCTTTGTCGCGGCATAGAGGGAGATCGGCCGGTCGACCCGGTCGGCGACCGAGAAGGGCAGGGTCTTGTTGCCGCCATAGACCGACGAAGACGAGGCGTAGACCATATGATCGACACCGTCGGCATGCCGCGCATATTCGAGAAGGTTCAGATGTCCGACGATATTCGACTGGATATAGGCATGCGGGTTGGTGATCGAATAGCGAACGCCGGCTTGTGCGCCGAGATGCGCAATCCGCGTCGGCCGGTGGCCTTCCAGAGCCGAGATCAGGGCGTCCTGATCGGCGAAGTCGGCTTCGACGAACGTAAAATCGGCATATCGCTCGGCAAGGTCGGCAATGCGATCACGTTTTAGCTTAACGTCGTAATAGTCGTTCAGATTATCGAGGCCGATCACGGTATCGCCCCTGGCCAACAGTCGGGCGGCAAGGTGATAGCCGATGAAACCCGCGGCCCCGGTCACCAGGAATGTCATAGAATATCGCTCCGCGGCGGACTGATTTCGAGATGTCCCGCTACTCGGCGTGTCCAAGGCAGGCAAGGCCCTCTGTCCTAAATTCTGTCCACAGGCCATGCGGCTTTTCAAATCGCCCGCGGCAGCTTATGGGCGTCGCCGATAGCCGCAATGTTGGGGCGTGGCCAAGTGGTAAGGCAGCGGCTTTTGGTGCCGCCATTCGCAGGTTCGAATCCTGCCGCCCCAGCCACGCCCGATTGACGGTTTTGCGCGGCGTAATGGGACTGTTGAGACCGCGATCCGGGGGGACGCCGTGACGAACCGCGCGACTGACCATCCTCCAAGGCCGGCGCTCGCACTCAATATCGGTATAACGGGTCATCGCGCCGGCAAATTACCGGCCGAGTTGAGAGATGCGGCACAGGACCGCCTGAATGAGGTGTTCGCCGCGATCGCCCATGCGGCGCGGCAATTCGAAACGAAGCAGAGCACCAACATCCGCGATGGCGTTTGCAGCCTGACGCTCCACACGCCATTGGCGACCGGCGCAGATCAGATGGCGGCAAATGCGGCGCGCGCGGTCGATATGAGCGTGCGTGCGGTCTTGCCCTTTGATCCTGAAACCTATGCGCATGATTTCGAGCCGGGTCAGGAACGCGACCAATATAGCGACCAGCTTTCCCTGGCGGATGCCGTATTCGCGCTGGACGGGCGGCGGGAACACGGCCCCGAGCCCTATGTGTCCGTCGGCGAAGCGATCGCGTCGAAGGCGGACATTCTGATTGCTCTCTGGGACGGACAGCCGGCGAAGGGCAGGGGCGGTACCGGACAGATCGTAGAGATCGCTTTGGGACGCGGCATCCCGGTAATCTGCATTCCGGTGCTCCCGGGAACACCGGCCCGCATCGGCCCGGTTCATAAAATCCCGTCACGCAATGACGACGCGCCGGGGACGCCATCGGCGGCCAAAGTCGATTATGACGCGCTTATCCGGACCGTCCTCGTGACACCCAAAGGGTCGGAAAAGCTGCTGCTGAAAAGCTTTTTGCGAGAACGCGAGCGGCGCTGGAATGCGCGCATCGAGTTTCCGCTACTGCTCGCCATGGTCGGTGCGAAACCGTTCCGTCTGTCCTCGGTTCGCCAGCCCGATTATGACGAAGACATCGCCGACGATCTCAAGACGTTCGAGCGGCGACGCGACCTTTTGGGCGACCAGTTCGTCAACCGCGCCGGTACGGTACATTCCGCCTATGCATGGGCCAATGGTCTGGCGATCCGGTACGCACAATTGTTCAGAAGCAGCCATGTCCTGAACTATATTTTATCCGCGAGCGCCGTGCTGCTGGCGCTGGCCGGCCTCGTCGCGCCAGCAGCGAAATTCGAGCTCGTTCTTCTCGAACTAGCCGCAATCGGCGCTTTGTTCGTCAACACCCAGGCAGGGCGTTCGGGGCAATGGCATCGGCGCTGGCTGCAATATCGCCATCTTGCCGAGACGCTGAGAATGTTGCCCTACCTGCAAAGTACCGGCGTGGCGGTGCCGCCATTTCTCGACGGCCGTATCGGCGATCTTCGACGCGGCGGCGCGCACGCCAAAAGCTGGACGCGCTGGTACGCGGCAGCGCTGTGGCGGCAGATGGCGGGGCCGGAAGGACATGCCGATGAGGAGAGCGTTACCGGCCTCGCGCGACTGCTGGTGGAAAAACAGCTGCAACCCCAGGCCGAATATCATCGTGCCAATGCCGCCAGAATGCATCGTCTGGATCATCGCATGCATATTGCCGGCAATATCCTGATGGCCGCGGTCATCATCGCCTGCCTTATATTCCTGATCGGCTATGTCACCATGCAGGACATGATCCTGGCCAATGTGGGCTGGTTCGTCTTGGCAACCGCCGGTCTGCCGACCATAGGTGCCGCTATTTTCGGCATTCGCGGACATGGCGAATATCTGCTCGCGGCCAGCCGTTCGGCGCGGACGGCGACGGAACTGGAAGCGGCGGCCGAACGCATGCAACAGGTCAGGAACCTCGATGCACTCGCGACGGAAATCGAAGCGGCCGCGTCGGTGATGCTTGCCGACCTGGGGGAATGGACGCAGGCATACCAGGAGAAGCAGTTGAACGTACCGGCATGACCATATGACTGATAATATATATTATGTTAA
>JBCCAC010000269.1:0-3898 GCA_039815015.1 Pseudomonadota bacterium
GCTTCAGTCTTGAAGCTGGTCAGGATGGTCCAGAGGATCGGGAAGAAGATCAGAAGACCGATCCCCCAGGCGAAGGCGGTGTTGATCGCCTTGCGTTTGGTTGTGACGGTGCGGGCCATTATCGTCTCCTCACGCGTCCAGGTTCTTGCCGACGATGCGCATCAGGAAGATGGCGACGATGTTGGCGAGAATGATTGCATAGACGCCGCCGGCGGAGCCGAGCCCGACATTCTGGCTTTCCAGCACCCGCTGGAAAATCAGGTAGGACAAGGTCTTGGTGCCGAAGGAGCCCTGGGTCGTCACGAAGATCTCCGCGAAGATCGCGAGCAGGAAGATCGTCTGGATCAGGATGACGACCGTGATGGCGCGCGACAGATGCGGCAGGATGATGAACCAGAACCGCTTCAGCGGCGGTGCGCCGTCCATCTCCGCCGCTTCGAGCTGCTCGCTGTCGAGCGACTGCACCGCGGTCAGAAGGATCAGCGTCGCGAAGGGCAGCCATTGCCAGCTGACGATCAGAACCACCGATTCAAGCGGCGCCTGGCTCAGAAACGACAGCGGTTCAGCCCCGAAGAACTTCCAGAGATGCGCGAAGAGACCGTTCACCGGATCCATGAACATGTTTTTCCAGACCAGCGCCGAGACGGTCGGCATCACGAAGAAAGGCGCGATCACAAGGATGCGTACGATCCCCTGCCCCCACATCGGTTGATCGAGAAGAAGCGCGAGCAGAACCCCGAGCACCACGGTGATGACGAGAACGCCCCCGACGATGATCAGCGTCGCCTGCACCGACGGCCAGAACGCGCTGGAGCTGACGAAACGGACGTAGTTGTCGAAGCCGACCCATCCGAGGTCGCCGCCGCGCAGCGGCAGGTACTTCTTGAACGAGAACCACAGCGTCATGGAGAGCGGCACCAGCATCCAACCCAAAAGCAGGACTACGGCGGGCGTCATCATCATGCGTGCGGCGGATCGGGAATGCTGGGTAGCCATGGACCCAATTCCTCATTTGACGGCTTTCACCGTCTGTGATGTCCAAAAGGGACGATCGGGAAGTTTTGTTGAGAGGCGGCGCGGCGCCGCCTCTCTGAATAAGCGCGCGTGCGCTTAGTAGCCGGCGGCTTCCATCGCGTCGGCCGTGATGGCCTGCGCTTTGGCGAGCGCCTCTTCGGCGGTCTGCTGACCGGCGAGAGCGGCAGAGAACTCCTGCCCGACTTCCGAAGCGATGCCCGCGAATTCCGGGATCGCGGCGAACTGGACGCCGATATACGGCACCGGATCGACGGTCGGGTTGTTCGGGTCAGCCGACAGGATGCTCTCCAGCGTCATCTTCGCAAACGGAATATCCTTGTAGTTCGGATTTTCGTAGAGCGAAGTCCGCGCGCCCGGAGGCACGTTGGCCCAGCCTTCGTTGGCCGCGACGAGCTCGATATAGTCGGTGGACGTCGCCCACTGGACGAATTCCTTGGCGGCAGCCTCTTTCTGCGTACCGGCGGGGATCGCCAGCGCCCAGGCCCAGAGCCAGTTGCCGCGCTTGCCGAGACCCGTATCGGGGGCGAGCGCGAAGCCGACCTTGTCAGCCACGGTGGAATCGTCCGGGTTGGTCACGAAAGACGCCGCGACCGTCGCGTCGATCCACATGCCGCATTTGCCCTGTTGGAACAGCGACAGGTTTTCGTTGAACCCGTTGGTCGAGGCGCCCGGAGGGCCCGCGTCGTTCATCAGATTGATGTAGAAGTTCAGCGTCTCGGCCCACTGCGGGCTGTCGAACTGCGGGGTCCAGTCTTCGTCGAACCAGCGGGCGCCGAATGCGTTCGAGGTTGCGGTGAGGAACGCCATGTTCTCACCCCAGCCGGCCTTGCCGCGCAGGCAGATGCCGTAGATCTCGTTGTCCTTGTCCGTCATCTTGCGCGCGGCGTCGGCGACGAATTCCCAGGTCAGCGCATCCGGCATGTCGAGACCGGCGGCGGCCATCAGGTCGGTGCGGTACATGATCATCGAGGACTCGCCGTAGAACGGCGCGGCGTACATCGTGCCGTCATAGGACAGGCCGCCGCGCATCGCGGGCAGAATGTCGTCGACGTCGTATTCAGCCGGCAGATCGTCCAGCGACACCAGCCAGCCGTTCTTGCCCCAGATCGGCGTCTCGTACATCCCGATGGTCATGATGTCGAAAGCGCCGCCCTTGGTGCTGATGTCGGTGGTCACGCGCTGACGCAGCACGTTCTCTTCCAACGTCACCCACTCGACGGTGTGACCGGTTTTCTCGGTGAAATCAGCGGTCAGGCCCTGCATGCGGACCATGTCGCCGTTGTTGACGGTGGCGATCGTCAGCACGTCCGCCGACGCGGATGCGCCGACAAATGCTGAAAGCGCCGTCGCGCCAAGCAAAGCTGTTGCGAACTTCATTCAGAATCCTCCCAGATGTCTTTTATCTTCTTGTGTCCGAGGTAACGGCTTTCAGGGCTGCGTTGTCAATGGAATTTGTTTACGCGCGTAAAATTATTTGCCATCCGCGGCGCTCACCCGCTGGTCAGGCCGATTCCCGCATAACGAGAGTACCACCAAAAAACGTCTCTGGCCGCCCTTCGCTGCGCTCGCCGGTCTCGACGATGCCGAAAAGCGTATCGACGCTATGCTCGGCGATCCTCGAATAGTCCTGCGACACCGTAGTGAGCGGCGGGCTGGAGAAGCGGGACCAGGGATGATCGTCATGCCCCGCGACGCGAAGCGCGCAGCCCGTGCCCCGCCCGACCCGCAATCCCTGCTCGAACGCGGCGGCCATGAAGCCGATCGCCAGCCGGTCATTGCTGCAAAGGACCGTGCTGGAAGGCAGTTTATGCTGCGATATCAGCCGTTTCCCTTCGATCAGGCCAACCCGCTCAAACTCCCAGCTATGGCGACCGACGCTTATGATATGCGGCGTCAGCCCAAGCTTCTCCATCGCCTGCCGGTACGCCTCGCGCCGCTTGCGGGCGTTCGGGTTCACCGGCGGCATCTCCACAAAACAGGGCGGCTCTCCGGTGCGGCTGAGATAGTCGACGATGAGGCCGATGCTCTGAAAATTGTCCGAGCCGACAAAGGCCTCTCCCACCTTCAGGTTGCTGTCGAATAGAACGGTCGGCACGTCTTTGGCGAACCGGCGCATCCGCTCCAGGTCCGATGTGCGGCCGAGCGGCGCGATCAGCGCGCCGGCGGGCTTCAGCGAGTGCAGCGTCTCGAGCGCGTTGTTCTCTAACTCGGTCTGCCCATGAGAGCTGAAGAGAATCGGCCAGTAGCCGGCGTCGATGCATTTCCGCTCGATCCGCCGGACAATCTCCGCAAAAAACGGGTCGGCGATGTAGGGCACCAGAATACCGACAGTCTTCGTCATCCGGCGATTCTGGTTGATCGCAAATATATTAGGTCGATAGTCGTATTTTTCGAGCGCTTCCTCTATACGCTGGCGAGTCGACTGACGAACACTGCTCGGGTCGTTAAAGTACTTCGAAACGGTCGGACGGGAGATGCCGCTGACCTCAGCAAATTTCTCCATATTGGGTATTCGCTGCGACGCCATCACCTCCCCCTTCCTTCTCCAACGCGTCGTTTTCTATGTCCCGAAAGACCAAAACTTTACTCGCGTCAATTTATTCCTTTACGATACGCAGGCGCGATGCTCGCGGTCAAGGAAACCGACCGTGACCGCCGCTCGCGCACCCGCTCTCCGCCGCCTCCGCAGGAAACGGGTGGCCGACGCCCTGCGACTTCGCTAGGTGACGATGATGAGCGTCTCTCCCTCGATCTCCGCCCGCGCATGGCTCGACCTGCTTCTGCTGGCTCTCGCCTGGGGCGCGATCTTTCTGTTCATCGCCGTCGCCCTGCGAGACATGACGCCGTTCTGGGTCGGCCTCGA
>JBCCAC010000167.1:0-6043 GCA_039815015.1 Pseudomonadota bacterium
CTTATCCAGCGGTTCGCCGCATAAGGGCCTCGTGATCCAGCAATAGAATCCAGGTTTGTTTTTGTTTTGTTCTGCGCTATTGACGTGGAACGATGGATGCACGACTTGCCTTCGCCCAGGACCTGAGTCCGGACCGCGATATGGCATCGCCTGAGCCTCCACTGCGCCCCGCCGTCACGCGGCGGTCGCCAAGCCGGATGCGGGCCTTTAAGTCGCGGGCCATGCTGACCGCGCTCGCCATTCGTGACGTGCTTTTGATCGAACGGCTCGATCTGGATTTCGAGGACGGCCTGACCGTACTGACCGGCGAGACGGGCGCGGGTAAGTCGATCCTTCTCGATTCGCTCGGTCTCGCCCTCGGCGCGCGGGCGGACAGCGGACTGGTGCGCAGCGGTGCGGATCGCGCCGATGTGACCGCGATCTTCATGCTGCCGCCGGGGCACAGCGCCCGCACCTTGCTCGCCGAGCACGATATCGACGCGGACGCCGACGACCTGACCCTTCGGCGGCGCGTGCGCGCCGACGGCGGCAGCCGGGCCTGGATCAACGACAGCCCCGTGTCCGCCACGCTCATCCGCGACGTCGGTGCGAGGCTGGTTGAAATTCACGGGCAGCATGACGAGCGCGGCCTGCTCGATCCGCGCGGCCATCGCCGCCTGCTCGACGATTATGGCGGTCTGGCGGGCCAGCGGCGGACATGCGCCGCGGCCTGGGAACGTCTGCGCGGCGCGAAATCGGATCTCGCGGCGGCGCAAGCGGCGCTGGAAAAGGCCGCGGAGGACCGGGACTGGCTGGATGAGGCCATTGCGGAGATCGAAGCCTTTGGTCCCGTCGAGGGCGAAGAGGCCGAACTGGCCGAGGATCGCGCGACGATGCTGGCGGGGCAGAAGATCGCCGAGGACCTGGCGACCATCGATGCCGAACTGTCCGGATCGAAGGGCGCGCTCGCGGCCCTGCGCGGGACGGCGCGCCGGATCGAGCGCATCGCCAATGTGCATGATGGCCTGATGCAGGCGCTCGCGGCGATCGACCGCGCGCTCATCGAAACGGACGAGGTCGAGGCGCAGCTCGGCCATGTCGCCGAGGCGATGTCCTATGACGAGACCCGGCTCGACGAGACCGAAGGGCGTCTGTTCGATCTGCGGGCGCTGGCGCGCAAGCACAATGTCGCGCCGGAAATGCTGAACGATCTGCTGCAGCAGTTGAAGGACCGGCGGGCGGCGATCGACGCCGGCGATGCCGATCTGAAGGCGAAGACGGCGGCGCTGGCCGCGGCGCGCGAGGACTATGATCGCGCGGCCGCAAGGCTGACCGATGCCCGCACCGAGGCGGCGGCGCGGCTGGATGAGGCGATGGCGGCGGAACTGCCACCGCTGAAGCTGGACGCCGCGCGGTTCCGGACGGTGATCGACGCTTTGCCCGAACAGGGCTGGGGGCCGGAAGGACGTGACGGCGTCGGTTTTGAAATCTCGACCAATCCCGGCGCACCCTTCGGGCCGCTGGTGAAGATCGCGTCCGGCGGTGAGCTTTCGCGCTTCATCCTCGCGCTGAAAGTCGCCCTTCTCGCGACCGGCGATGCGGGGACGATGGTCTTCGACGAGATCGACCGCGGCGTCGGCGGCGCGACGGCCAGTGCGATCGGCGACCGGCTGGCCCGGCTCGCCGGCGGCGCGCAGGTGCTGACCGTGACCCACTCGCCGCAGGTGGCCGCGCGTGGCCGCACGCATTTCAGGATTTCCAAACGCGCGGCCGACGGCACGACGCGGACCGATGTGGCGCCGCTGCCCGGCCCGGCCCGGCGCGAGGAAATCGCGCGCATGCTGTCCGCTGCGGACGTGACCGACGAGGCGCGCGCGCAGGCCGATCGTCTGCTGGCGGCATGAGGCGACATGACGGCGACATGACGGCAACGGACGGGGTGACCGACGATCTGACGACCGAGCATGCGGAGCTGTCGCAGCGCATCGCCGCGGCGAACCTCGCCTATCATCGCGACGATGCGCCGACCATGTCCGACGGCGACTATGACGCGCTGGTGCACCGCCTGCGAGAGATCGAGGCGGCGCATCCGGAGCTTGCCGAGAATTCCGTCCTTGCCGACGTCGGCGCCGCGCCGTCATCATCCTTTGAAAAGGTCGAACATGCGCGGCCGATGCTGTCGCTCGACAACGCCTTTTCAAGCGAGGAGGTGCGTGAGTTCGTGGCCCGTATCTGCCGGTTTCTGTCGCTGGACGATGATGAGGACGTCGCGCTCCTCGCCGAGCCGAAGATCGACGGGCTGGCGGTCTCTCTGCGCTACGAAGGCGGGCGGCTGATCACCGGCGCGACCCGCGGCGATGGCCGCGTCGGTGAGGATATCACGCGCAATCTTCTCACTCTAGGCGATATCCCCGAGCGGCTGGACGGCGTGCCGGACATTTTCGAGGTGCGCGGCGAAGTCTACATGGCGAAGGCGGATTTCGCCGCGCTCAATGAACGTCAGGCGGCGGCGGGCGCAAAGACGTTCGCCAATCCGCGTAACGCTGCGGCGGGGTCGTTGCGCCAGCTCGATATCGCCGTGACGCGCGCGCGGCCGCTGCGGTTCTTCGCCTATGGCTGGGGGCAGGCGAGCGCCGTGCCGCACAATACCCAGTCGGCCATGCTAGGCTGGCTGGCAGACCTCGGCTTTCCGACCACGGGACCGACGCGCGGGGACACGGACGCCGCCCTCGCACGCTATGCCGAAACCGAAGCGATGCGCGGCGATCTGCCGTTCGATATCGACGGCATGGTCTACAAGGTCGACCGGCTCGACTGGCAGGTGCGGCTGGGCAGCGTCGGCCGCGCACCGCGCTGGGCGATCGCGCATAAATTTCCCGCCGAGCGTGCCGTGACGCGGCTGGAGGCGATCGACATTCAGGTCGGTCGTACCGGCAAGCTGACGCCGGTCGCGCGGCTGACGCCCGTCACGGTCGGCGGTGTCGTCGTCACCAATGCGACCCTGCACAATGAGGACGAGATCGCGCGGCTCGACGTTCGCGTCGGCGACCGGGTCGAGTTGCAGCGCGCCGGCGACGTGATCCCGCAAATCCTGCGGCATGTGCCGGAATCCGGGCGTGATGCGCGGCCGGTCTTTCGGCCGCTGACGACCTGCCCCGTATGCGACGCGGCGGCGGTGCGCGAAGCCGGCGCGGTCGACCGGCGCTGCACCGGCGGACTGACCTGCTCCGCCCAGCGGCTGGAGCGGCTGAAGCATTTCGTGCAGCGCCGCGCGGTCGACATCGACGGGCTGGGCGAACAGTCGCTGCGCCAGTTCGTGGAGCGCGAATGGATTGCGGCGCCCGCCGACATCTTCCGGTTGAAGGACAAGGAGGTGGACATCGCAGCGTTGGAGGGGTGGGGCGAAACCTCGGCCGCGAACCTGGTCGCGTCCATCGATGCAAGCCGCACCGTGGCCCTGTCACGCGTTCTCTTTGGTCTCGGCATCCGTCATGTCGGAGAGACGACGGCACGCGATCTGGCGCGCGCCTATCGCGACTGGGACAATCTGCGCGACCTTTTCGACCGGCTGGTCGGCATCGTCGATGGATTCGAACCGGCGGTCGGTGAAACCGAAGACAAGGCCGCCCGCCGCTGCGCCGACGGTCTGGCGAAGGAAATCGACGTCGCCGGCATCGGGCCGGAGGTGGCGCGGTCGCTCGCGGATTTCTGGGCCGAACCGCACAACCTGGCGGCCGTCGACGACGTGTTCCTGATGATGGACGTCGCCCCCGAACGCTTCGAAACGGTGGCCTCTCCGGTCGCCGGGAAAACGGTCGTCTTTACCGGCAAGCTGGAGGCGGTGTCGCGCGATGAGGCGAAGGCGCAGGCCGAACGCTTCGGTGCCAAGGTGTCCGGTTCGATTTCCAGCCGCACGGACATCCTGGTGGCCGGTCCCGGCGCCGGATCGAAACTCAAGAAGGCGGAGGATCTCGGCGTAGAGGTGATCGACGAGGCGGCGTGGCTGGCGCGGATTGGTGCGGCATAAACGGCGATCGAATCCTGTAGCGGTGGATCGTCCTCGGCTGGACCTACCCCCGCGCGAACGTCATTGAGTAAGTGCGCGCGAAGAGGGGAGAATCGGCATGAAAGCCCGGAATTTCAGTCCAGGTGGCGATGGCAGCCATGAGGGCGATGATCCCATTGCGCGCAATATCTTTTTGTGGGCGCCGCCGCTTATGGCGGCGACGATCGTCTGGCTGGGAACGATCTGGGAACCGGTCCTCGCCCTTCTTCTGTTCGTGGTGCCGCCGTTCCTCTTTGCAATTTACGACCGTTATCAGACCAAGCACAGCCTGTGGCGGCTCTACCCCTTCATGGCCCGCGCGCGCTGGGTGTTCGAGGATCTGAGGCCGTTTTTCCGCTCCTACATCGTCGAAGGCGATTGGGAGGGACGCCCCTTCAGCCGCGAGCAGAAGGCGCTCGTCTACGCGCGCGCGAAAGGGGCGCCTGACGCGCAGCCGTTCGGGACCGAACTCGATGTCTATGACAGCGAATATCAATGGCTGTCGCATTCGATGGCGCCGGAAATGGAGGCGGCGAAAGACCCGCGCGTGCTGGTCGGCAATTCGCAGACGAAGCAACCCTATTCCGCCAGTTGCTTCAACATTTCCGCCATGAGCTACGGCTCCCTCGGCAGCAATGCGATCGCGGCGCTCAACCTTGGCGCCAAGGCGGGGAATTTCTATCACGACACGGGCGAGGGGGGGATCAGCCCCTATCACCGCCAGGGCGGCGCGCTCGTGTGGGAAATGGGTACCGGCTATTTCGGCGCACGGGCGAAGGACGGCACGTTCGACCCCGGAAAATTCGCCGAGAAGGCGCAGGACGATCAGGTCGTCATGACCGAAATCAAGATCTCGCAAGGGGCCAAGCCCGGCAAGGGCGGCATGCTGCCCGGGTCGAAAGTCACCAAGGAAATCGCCGAGATCCGCGGCGTTGAGCCGGGCGAAAACGTCTTCTCGCCCGCGGCACACAGCGCTTATTCGACGCCGATCGAGCTTCTGGAGTTCGCCGCGAAGATGCGGGATTTGTCCGGCGGCAAGCCGGTCGGCCTGAAATTCTGCGTCGGCTACCCGCATGAGGTATTCGCGCTCTGCAAGGCCATGCTGGAAACCGGCATCCGGCCCGACTTCTTCGTCGTCGACGGCGGCGAGGGCGGCACCGGCGCTGCGCCGCAGGAAATGTCGGACCGGGTCGGTATGCCGCTGCGCGATGCGCTCATTCTGGTCAGGAACGCACTTGTCGGCACCGGCCTGAAGGAAGACGTCCGCCTGGCCGCGTCCGGGAAGGTCTACTCCGCCGCGACGCTCGCCATGAATTTCACCATGGGCGCGGACTGGTGCAATGCGGCGCGTGCCTTCATGTTCTCGCTGGGCTGCATTCAGTCGCAGCAGTGCCACACCGATCATTGTCCCACCGGCGTCGCGACGACGGCACCGGCGCGCAATCGGGGTCTGGTGGTCGAGGACAAGGCCGAGCGCGTCGCGCGCTTCCATGAAAAGACCGTCGATGCGCTGCACACGATGATGGTCGCGTCCGGCATCCAGCATCATACCGAGTTCCAGCCGTTTCACCTCAGGATGCGGCTGAACCCGGTGGAGATGCGCACGGTCGACCGGGTGCACGAATTCCTGCCCGTAGGGGCGCTTCTGGAAGATCCGGGCGCGACGCGGTTCGCCCGCTTCTGGGACATGGCGCGCGCCGACAGTTTCCGGCCGCAGTGCTGAAAGTCAGGGGCTGAGAGTCAGGCGTTGAGCGTTAGGGGCTGAGAGTCAGATCCAGCCCATCTTGCGGAAAACCCAGAGTTCGACCGCGATGATGATGACCATCATGCCGGTGACGATCCAGAACGCGTCGACATTGTCTACACCCGGCATGCCGCCGACGTTGATTCCAAAGAGGCCGGTCAGGAAGCCGAGCGGCAGGAAGATCGCGGCGACGATCGACAGGACATACATGTTGCGGTTCATGCGCTCGTTCTGCCGGTTCTGGATATCGTCCTTCGCCACCAGCGCGCGTTCCC
>JBCCAC010000386.1:0-2447 GCA_039815015.1 Pseudomonadota bacterium
CCGCTCGACGCTTTGAGAGACGCCTACCGTGCCGATATGAGTTAGGGCCGATCCGGGTTAGAGGGCCGCGTTCGCCGATTTCCGGGGCTCGCAGGTACCGGCATCTGTCGGCCGGGCTGTTCATCCCGCCATTCCGGTCATATAGTCTAGCCCACGTCTTCTTCCCGTCCGTGCGATGACGACAGGAAGACAGGACAGCATTGTGGCTGTGGCTTCGCGTTTTTCTGAGTTCGTCATATCGGACCTGAGGCCGTCATGCGCCGTCACGCGCCGTGCCGTCGCAGATCTACGTTCCGATGTGACCGGCTTGGTACGGACAACGGAGCGGGGGCATGATCGAACTGCAAAGTCGCAATGGTGACATAAGGCGTATGGCGCCGCCGGCCGATATCCCGGCCGTGGCCGAGCGGCCGTTGGCATCGGCGCTCGAAACGGTCGGCCATATGCTTCACGCAAAGGCGGCGGGCTGTCACTTGGAACAGAGGTGCAGCGCGCCGACGACGCTCGCGTGCGTGGCGCTGGAACGGGACGGCGTATCGCCGCCCAGTCCGGATATGGTGGCGACGCTCGAAACGCATGTCGGGACATGCGAGGGCGTTTATTTCGATCGCCCCACGGATCCGAAGGTTCTGTCGTCGAATGAGGACGGGGCAGAGGGCCGGCAAGGGACCATGCGGTCCGTCATCATATATGCCGGCAGCCAGAATGGCGCCCGGGTCTTCGTCAGCCTGCTGTACGATCAGGGCGAAGACGAGACTGCGCATCATCGCGCCGAATGGTTGCAACCCCTCATCGCGCAGCAGTTTGCCTCTCTGCTGACGAACATGGCCCAGCGTCGACACATCGCGAACCTGGAGGCTGCCGCCGACCGTCTTTCGGTGGGCATGGTCGTGATCGACGACAGGCGCACCATCGCCTTCATGAATGCGTGCGCCAGGTCCAGGCTGGCCGACCGGGGCGCACAGGACCGGTTCGACGACACGCTCGTGCGGCTGCGGGCGAGCGATTCTGCGGATGCCATGCAAAGCCGGGTCTTTCGCGGCGGCTCGTGCGACGGATCGCAGGAACAGCGGCTCCTCCTGATGACGCTGGTGCCGCTGGAAGGGAGCGCCGCCGGCGCTGACGAAGGGCCATGTTCGCTCGTTCTTCTGACGGAACCCGACTGGCGGCCGCCCATCGAGGATCTGATCGCATTCGGTGCGGTCTATGGTTTGACGCCGGTCGAAAGCGAACTCGCGGCAAAGCTGGCGCATTGCGAGCCGATCAGCGACGCGGCGGCAAAGCTCAACATCTCCGTCAATACCGCGCGCGCCTATCTGAAGTCGATCTTCACCAAGACGCAGGTCCACCGGCAACAGGATCTGGTGCGTTTGTTCACGTCCGGCCGACCGCCGCTTTTCGGTGCGGACGACGACGCGTCGCGCTGAAATTATCGTGCCGGCCGCATCGACGCTCTTACCGAAGCGACCTCCATTTGCGGCGGCATAGCCACACCCATTTGAGGGGAACCCAGTCTGCGCAGTCGAGCGTGTCGGGCGACAGGACAGTCGGCAACGAAAATACTCATCATTGCGCTGTCGTTATGGCCTGAACCTGATTTAGGTGTCTGACATAAAAAGAAAAAATAGACCTGGCACGAGTATTGTATATCTGCCGACCAGTAAGAACGCGTACTTAACTGGGAGGCAGAGATGCTTAAGAAACACCACATAGGCGCGCTTCTTGGCGCGGCAGCAATGACGGCCATGCTGGCAGCTCCGGCAAACGCCGTGCCGGTCACCGAATGGGATTATGCCGTGACGGCGGCGTTTAGCAGCGCCACGTCTACGTTCGACGGCCCGGGCAACGGGCCTGGCTTTACCGAAACGCCGGGTCTGATCAGCTGGGGCGATCCGGGCGGCACGTTGACGCCGGATGGCGGTCGCAGCGGTCTCGGCATCGGCAACAGCCCGGCGATCGGGTCGGTCATGACCGATGGCGCAGCGGAGCTTGCGAACAACTTCACGCACTTCAACAATGTAGTGTCGTTGTCGTTTCCGACGCTCGAATCGGCGACGATCGACGTCATGATCTCGTTGACGCCGTCCGTGCCGGCAACGCCCGGTAACGTTCCCCTGGACATGATGTTTCAGGTGAACTTCCTGGAAACGCCGAACAACGGTAGCGGCGGCACCTGCGCCGACGGGACGCCGGTCGGTGCAAATGGTCCGGGTTGCCGGGACATCTTCGCGATCGAACTCGGCGACCTCGAATTTCCGTTCGAGTTCGACGACAATTTCTACAACCTCACCTTCTCGGAGCTGACGGGTATCCTGGCACCGCTCGGCGGCGCGCCCTGCGCCGCGGTCGGCCTTGCTGCCGATTGCATCGGCTTCATGACCGAGGAAGAGGCGGACACGACGGCGCAGTTCCAGCTGGCCATCGAATCTGTCGAGGTACCGGCACCG
>JBCCAC010000041.1:0-11322 GCA_039815015.1 Pseudomonadota bacterium
CCGGCCAGCGCGCGGCGAGGACACCCGGATCGAGCGACAGACCGACCGTCATGAAGAAGAAGCCGAGGAACAGGCCGCGAAAGGCGTTGATCTCGGTCTCGACGAGGATGCGGTAGCGCGAATCGGCAATGGCCATGCCACCGAGAAACGCGCCGAGCGTCAGCGACAGGCCGATGCTCCCCGTCGCCCAGCCGGCCGCCAGCGCGATGAAAAGCGCCGTCGCGGTGAAGACTTCGGAACTGCGCGCACGGCTGATGAGGCGGAAGAGCGGCGCCGTCAGATAGCGGGCGAAGAGGAGCGCGACGCCGAACGCGGCGAGCGCCTTCACCGCGGCCATGCCGAGATCCCGGCCCATATCGTCCGCGCCCGCCGCGAGTGCCCCCGCGGCGATAAGGAGAGCGATGGCGGCGATGTCCTGAAAGATGAGGATCGATTGCGCGGCCCGGCCGACCGGGCAATCCTCCTGTCCGCGCTCGCGAATGACGCCGATGACGACGGCGGTGGAGGACAGCCCGAGCGCCGCGCCGACGATGATCGCGCCGGGCAGGGTCAGCCCGAGGAACAACGCGGCGCCCGTAAACCCCGCACCGGCGACGACCATCTGCAGCGCGCCGAACCCGAAGATGTTGCGCGCCTCCTCGCGAATGCGCGCGAGCGAGAAATGCAGGCCGAGATTGAAGAGAAGGAACATGACGCCCGCCTCTGCGAGCGCGGCGACGACGGGGCCGCTGAAGTCCTCCCGGTACCCCAGAATGGCGAGGATGAGACCGAGTGCGAGATAGCCGACGATCGGGTTCAGCCTGACCGCGCGCGCACCGATGGCCGCGGCCATCCCGAGACCCAGAAGCGAGATCGCCGGTGCGATGGTTTGGGTGATTTCGCCGCCGGCTGCCATCGGCGGATGATTGGCAGGACCGGGCGATGTTGAAAAGCCCGCATCGCGCACGATCTCGTCGGGCATGATCGATCTTCGCCCCTTCGCCTCGCTCGGCCATGCCGACCATGGCTGGCTGGATGCCCGCCATCACTTTTCGTTCGCCGGCTATCATGACCCGCAACGGATGGGCTGGGGCCGCCTGCGCGTCTGGAACGATGACAGCATCGCCGCCGGTGCCGGCTTTCCGCCGCACGGGCATCGGGACATGGAGATCATCACCTATGCGCGCGCCGGCGCGATCAGTCATCGCGACAGCCTGGGCAATGAAGGCCGCACGGACGCCGGCAGTATTCAGGTGATGTCCGCCGGAACGGGCATCCAGCACAGCGAATTCAATCGCGAAGCGGAAGAGACGCGCATCTTCCAGATCTGGATCGAACCGGATGCCCCCGGCGGCGATCCGTTCTGGGCGACGCGCACGCTATCGGTCCATGACGGAGACGGCCAGGCCATCGTCGCGAGCGGCTATGACGAGGATATCGACGCCGGCGCGCTGCCGATCCGCGCCGCCGCCCGCGTCGGGGCCATTAACTTGTCGGCAGGCGCGTCGACCACGCTGCCCGGTGCGGCAGACCGTTATCTCTATCTGGTGGCGGATCGCGGCCGGTACAGCGTCAACGGCCATGACATCGCCGCGCGCGACGGCGTCGCGATCCGCGGCGAGGAGCGCCTGACCGTTCGGGCGGACGAGGATCTCGTTCTCCTGTCGGTCGACACCCTTTAGGCAGGCAGCGCGGGCGTCGCCTCGTCCGGCAGCATCGTCCCCAACCGGCCGCAACTGCCGCAATCGAAGCGCCAGTCGGGCGCCTGCCAACGGCACTCGGCACAGGCCCAGCGTAGCCCGAGCGCGCCGCTTTCGGCCGCATCGAGCCACGCGGCGCCCACCGGCGGTTCCATGCCGAGGCGCCGATGGGCTTCCAGCGCCAGGGCGGCAGCCCGCTGACGCACGGGCGGCGTTCCGAGGAGCGGACCGACCTCGTCGAGCGCAAGGGCCGGGTCGCCGGCGGTGAGCGCGGCCGCCGCCAGCATGAGCCGGCTTTCGGGATGCGCCGGATTGGTGGCCGCGAGGCGCTGGATGCGCGTCAGGCGTTCGGCATCGGTTTCGAGCGGCTGCAACTCCGCGTAGGCATGGCCGAGACGCGGCGTCGGCTGCTCGGCCCAGGCGCGTTCGGCAAGGCGCTCCGCCGCCGCGATGTCGCCATCGTCCTCCGCCAGCTCGGCAAGGCGAGCGGCCGCAGGGGCGAAGCGGGGCTGCGCCTTCAAAGCTCGCGTCAGGTAAGCGCGTGCCGCTTCTCCATCGAGCGCGGCATCGGCCGCCGCCGTCAGGATCGCGGCGGCGGTCCAGTCGCCCGCACCTTCGGCAGCATCGTCGAGCGCGCGCCAGCTTTTCAGCGCGGCGAGCGCACCGTCCCAATCGCCGGTCTCGGCCCGCGCGGTCATCAGGCCGCGCCAGGCGGCAGGACTGTTCGGTACGGCCTTCGCCGCCGTTTCGGCCGCGGTCAGGGTCGCCGCGCCGCGCAGGCGGGCGAGCGCGGCGACGGGCCGCGTCGCCTTCTCGGCCTCGAGCGCGACAAGCCGTTTCTCATCGCCCAGAAGAGCCGCGACCGTGCGGGCCGCATCGTTCCCGGGATCGCTTTTCAGCGCACGCGCCGACAACCGGTCCGCGCGCGCATCCTCGCCGAAGACGAGCGCGACGATGGCCGCCAGCGCATCCCCGCGCGCGGCACGCTGACGCCGAAGCGCGCGCGCAGGGCCGAACAGGCCGGAGCGCCAGCGCAGCCAGTTCCACAACCGCCGCAGAATATGTGTGACGAGCCAGACGGCGACGACGCCGACCAGCAGCCAGACGGGATGAAACGCCACCGACCAGCCGAACCAGTCGAGCGTGACGCTGCCCGGCGCATTTGCGGCCAGCGCAAGGCCGAGCGCGAGCGCCGCGACGACGGCAGCGGTGACGAGATTACGGGTCAGAGGGGCGTTCCGGCCGGCGCGGGCGGCGGGGGAACCACGGCGGGGGCGCGGCGGCGATCGACGACCCGCGCCTCCAGCCGGGCGAGTGCCGTCGCGGTCTGCGCGTAATTGAGCGCGTCGCGATACCAGCGCGCGCCCAGTTGCTGCACCTCTTCGGGCAGGCGGCCATATTCGGCGGCCGCGAGCTGGATATCACCCTCCTCGAGCGCCACCGCGATCCGCTCGACGATCTCCGCATTGCCGGCGCGCGGATCCTCGGCGCCCGACCGACGGATCGTAAAGATATCCGACAGTCCGCCGACAACGCGGTTCCAGAAATCGCCGGCCTCCTCGTCCGCCGCCGCGCCGGTCAGCGTCGGCCGAAGGCGCGCGAAGCGGGCTCTTAATATATCGGCGGCAACCAGCGTGCGCATGCCGGCGGTCAACCGGTCGACATCCTCGGCCGCATCATCCGGCAGCGCCGTCTGCAGGGCCGGCGACAGGGGGCCGAGCGCTTCACCGGATTCGAATGCCGCCCGCGCGCGGCCGAGCAGCAGCACGGCGCGTGCGCTTTCGGCAAGACGCTCGGCCTCGGCCACGCGGTTTGCGGTCTCGCCACGCGCATCTTCGACGCGGACGGTCAGACCGGCGACCTCTGCCGATAGATTGTCGACCCGGCCCGACAGCGATGTCTGGTCGCGATCGAGAGCATCGACGCGGGATTCGACGCGCGCCAGACGGTCGGTGGCGATCGTCGCGGCGATCTGCGGCAGTACGGGATCGTTGAGCGCCGGCGGGGCGTCGGGATTGGCGCGCGGTACGGCTCGCTGCGCAGGTGCGGGACTGTCGGACGTCGTGGGCGCGATGACCGGCCGCTGCTCCAGTGCGGACACACGCGTATCGAGCTGTACGAGTTCGCCTGCCTGCCGGTCGAGCCGGGCCGAGATCGAGCCCAGATCGGCCTCCTGCAGACTGCCGGGCAGGCGCGTTCTGACCTCGCGCTCGAACCAGGGATTGGCGATCAGGCCGGCGGCGAAGGCGAGCGCCGCGACGGCGATGAACCATGCGAACAGCCCGCGTCCCCTGGACGGCGGCGTATCATCGTCCACCATCGCCGGCGCCGGCGCTTCACGCTCGTCATCATCCATCATACGCACCCGAACCCCTCGTTTCGGCGCCCTTCTCGCACAACAGGCCCGCCGCGGCAAAGAGGGCATCTTCGTCGGGCCGCGCCGCGCGCACCACCCGGCGCCAGCCGGTCATCGACGGTTCGGGCAGCGGGCCGAGCGTCGCGAGCGACAGGCGCGCGCGATTGATCCCGAGACGCGCCAGTTCGGCGGTCAGAATGGCGGCGCTGCGCTGGGAATAGGTCAGCAGCCAGTCGATTCGTCCCGCACGAAGCGCCGTCGCGGCCGCCGGATCCAGATCCCGGCGCGCGGCCGCATAGGCCGTGACCGCCTCGACGGACAACGCCTCCGGAACCTCGGCGGGCGTGCGGTCGCGCCCCGTCAGATGGAGGAGGCGCGCACCGGCAAGCTTGGGCCGGGCACCGAGATCGGCATAGAGCGCCGCCGCACCCGCCGCCCGGATCGCCTCTACATCGGCAAACCCCGCCGCCCGGGCCGCCGCAGCGCTCGCCTCCCCCATGGCGAATACCGGCAGGCGGTGCAGCGGTGCCGATGCGGCCGGCGCGGCGACCGCATTGGCACTGGTGATCACGACGCCATCGAACGATCTCGGCGGCAGCGCGAAATCGACGGGTACGATCTCCAGAAGCGGCGCCTCCACGACATCGTGGCCGAGCGCCTCTAGCCGCGCGGCCGTCCTGCGCGCCTGTGTCTTCGCCCGCGTCACCAGCACGCGCATCGCCTGCATCACCTGTTTGCGGGCGCGAACAGCCGCTTCAGATGCGGGCTCGCCTTTGCAAGCAGGTCCCGCCCGGCGGCACTGCCGGCCGCGACGGCATCGCGCGCAGCGAAATGACGGCTGACCGCGGCACATTCCGTGCCGTCCTCGGTCAGGATTTCCGCATCAAGCCGCCAGTCGTCGCCATCGCGAACGGCAAGCGCGGCGACCGGGCTGTGACAGGACCCGCCGAGCGCCAGCGCCACCGCGCGTTCGGCGCTGACGGCGATGAACGTGTCGGCGTCGGACAGGTCCGCAAGCGTCGTTCGCAGGGCCGCATTGTCGGCGCGAACCTCGATCCCGACCGCGCCCTGGCCCGGTGCCGGCAATAGATCGGCGGTGGCGATGGCGGTCCCGGTTTCGGCCATGTCCAGCCGATCAAGGCCTGCGGCGGCAAGCAGCGTCGCATCCACCTCGCCCGCTTCGACCTTGGCCAGCCGCGTCGCGACATTGCCGCGAATGGGGATGACATCGAGCGATGGGAGGCGCCGAAGCAACTGGGCGCGGCGGCGCGGCGAGGAGGTGCCGACGGTCATATCCGAACGCAGGGCAGAGAGGCCCTCGCAGCCGATCAGACGGTCGCGGACGTCGGCGCGGGGCAGCATGGCGGCGATGAACAGGCCGGGCGGCCGCTCGCTTTCCACATCCTTCATCGAATGGACGGCCATGTCGATTTCGCCTTCCAGCAGCTGCCGCTCCAGCTCTGCCGTCCAGACGCCCTTGCCGCCGATCGCCGCCAGCGGGCGATCCTGCACCCGGTCGCCCGCCGTCCTGACGATGACGAGTTCGGCCGGGCCGGGCAGCGCCGCCGCGACGGCGTGCGCCTGCGCCAGTGCCAGCGGCGAGCCGCGCGTGCCGATACGAAATCCATTCCCATCCATGGGGTGCGGGCGTAACGGGAGACCATGGCGGAAACAACATCGGCGAAGCGGCAAATGAAGGCGCGAGAGGGTCTTCTGGTGCTCGGGCTCGAATCCAGTTGCGACGATACGGCCGCCGCGCTGGTGAGGGGCGACCGTCAGATCATCGCCGAGCGGGTCGCCGGACAGGCGGACGCGCACGCGCCGTTCGGCGGCGTCGTGCCCGAAATCGCCGCACGGGCGCATTCGGAACGGCTGATGCCGCTGGTCGAGGAGGTGCTGGCGGAAGCGGACGTGACGCTCGCCGAGATCGACGCCGTCGCGGCCACGGCCGGCCCCGGCCTGATCGGCGGCGTCATGGTGGGTCTCGTGACCGGCAAGGCCCTGGCCTATGCCACGCACAAACCGCTCATCGCGGTCAACCATCTGGAGGGACATGCGCTGTCGCCGCGCCTCGCCGATCTGGCACTCGACTTTCCCTACCTGCTATTGCTCGTATCGGGCGGCCACACGCAGCTACTCGCCGTCGAGGGCGTCGGGCAGTATCGCCGGCTGGCCACGACCATCGATGATGCCGCGGGCGAGGCGTTCGACAAGACGGCGAAGATTCTGGGGCTCGGCTATCCGGGCGGTCCCGCAGTCGAGCGGCTGGCAAGGGATGGCAATGCGCGCGCCGTCGCCCTGCCTCGCCCGCTCGTCGGCAGCGGCGAACCGCATTTCTCCTTCGCCGGCCTGAAAAGCGCCGTGCTGCGCGCGGCCGCCGCCGATCCGTCGCCCGCGCCCGCCGATCTGGCGGCGGGTTTCCAGGCCGCGGCGACGGAATGTCTCGTCGACCGCACGCGGCTGGCGCTCGGCGAGATGGCGGGCGCGACGGCGCTGGTCGTCGCCGGCGGCGTCGCCGCGAACGGGGCGATCCGGGCGGCGCTCGCGGATCTCGCCGCAACGCACGGGCTGCCGCTGGTGGCACCGCCGCCCGCGCTCTGCACGGACAATGCGGCGATGATCGCCTGGGCCGGAATCGAGCGCCATGCCGCCGGTCATACCGATCCGCTCGACGTGCCGGCACGCGCGCGCTGGCCACTGGATGAGGATGCCGCCCCGGTACGCGGCGCGGGCGCGAAGGCATGAGCGCGCCGATGCGCCTCGGCGTCATCGGCGGCGGCGCCTGGGGCACGGCGCTTGCCGCCGTCGCCGCGACCAACGGCCCCGTTTGCCTGTGGGCGCGCGAGAAAGAGGTCGTCACCGACATATGCGAGCGACGCGAGAACCGAACGTTCCTGCCGGGCGTCGCGCTTTCCGACACCATCGAGGCAAGTGACGATCTGGAGGCGCTCACCGATTGCGACGCGCTCCTCGCCGTCACGCCGGCGCAGCATCTGGCACGGGTTCTGTTGGCCTTCGACGTCGGCGATCGCCCGCTCATTCTCTGTTCCAAGGGGATCGAAGCCGGCACGCGCCGCCTGATGACCGACGTCGCCGCCGACGCCGCGCCCGCCGCGTCGATCGCCGTCCTGTCGGGACCGACCTTCGCGGCCGAGGTCGCCCGGGATCTGCCCACCGCGGTCACCTTCGCGGCTGCCGACGAGGCGTTGTCGCGCACGCTCATCGACCGCATCGCGCGTCCGACCTTCCGCCCCTATTACAGCGACGACCTGATCGGCGCAGAGGTCGGCGGCGCCGTCAAGAACGTGCTCGCGATCGCCTGCGGCGTTGCCGCCGGACTGGCGCTGGGCGAGAATGCGCGCGCCTCGCTCATCAGTCGTGGTTTTGCCGAAATGGTGCGTTTCGGGCTCGCGCTCGGCGCACGCGAAGAAACGCTCGGCGGCCTCTCGGGTCTCGGCGATCTCGTCCTGACCTGTTCCTCCACCGCGTCGCGCAACATGAGCTTCGGCAAGGCGCTCGGCGAGGGCGCCAACGCGACCGGCCTGTTACAGGATCGCAAAACGGTGGCGGAAGGGGCACACACCGTGCCCGTGCTCGCGGAGATGGCGCGCGACATGGGCGTCGACATGCCGATCGTCGAAACGGTGGAAGGTCTCGTCGCCGGCCGGTTCGACGCGCGCGACGCGCTCGGCCGCCTGCTGTCGCGTCCCCTGCGGGGCGAGACCGGCTGAAGAGACGTCAGCCCCCGTAACGTTCTGTCGAAATTCTTTACAGTTTGTTTACGCCTTTTCGGACCCGCATCGACCTTTCCTTTCAGAGTCAGAAGATTACGCGCCTGGCACAGCGATTGCTTGGTAGCCGCGGGGCAGACACGAGGGGTGGCTGCCATTGTGAGGGCGTGACGGGGACCAAATCCTGATCCTGTGTTTCGGGAATTGATGATTGTGTCGTTGCGTCAGAGTGAATGGGGTTTTTGAGAATGAAATTGAAATTACTCGCTGGTGCCGCGCTTCTGTCGCTGCCGATGGCCGCCAATGCCGGTCCGGTGCAGGCGGAAATCGCGCCCGTCCTCGTCAATCCGACGCTCGACGACCTGAACAACGGCACGCTTGAAACCGGCGCCGACAATTTCACCGGTGTCGGCGAAATCGTGATGTTCGTGAAAGAGGAATTCGGCGGCGGCGCGTTCGTCTGCACGGCCTCGCTCGTCAACTCGAACACGCTCCTGACGGCGGCGCACTGCCTCGACTCCGGCAACCGCGGCACGCGCGGTCAGGCCTATGATCGCATCGAGTTCCGCACGGGTGCCAACTGGCGCAACCCCGACCAGACCTACACGGCCAAGTCGATCGCTCTGAACCCCGACTTCATCCAGTTCGACGAAGCCGGCGGTCCTGAGAATGACATCGCGCTCGTCCGTCTGGACGGCGACGTCTCCAACGGCGAGGAATTCTACGACATCTATCGTGGTTCCGATGAGTTCGGTCAGGTTCACACCAAGGTCGGCGGTGGCACCACCGGTTACGGCGATGCGGGTCGTACCGCCACGCCGACGGCTGAAGAGCGTGAAGCTGGTGCTCGCGGCGGTCTCGACGGCTACAAGCGGTCGGGTCAGAACGTCTACGAGAACATCAACTCGATCTTCGGCTATTCGGACGGCTTCCTGCTCACCGATTTCGACAATGGTAACGCTGAGAATGACCTGTTCGGCTTCCTGGCGGCGATCTTCCCCGAGTTTCTCGAGGAAGGCCTGACGCCTGAGATGTTCTTCGAAACGGGCATCGTCGACGAGAACGGTGTCGTCATCGATTACGGTGTCGGCGGCGGTGACTCCGGCGGCCCGACGTTCATCAACGGCCTGATCGCCGGTGTGACGTCCTTCGGTGGTTCGACCGGCAACTTCTTCGGTGGCTGTGGTCCGAACTCCGACCTCTACGGTCCGGACATCGATTCCAGTGCCGACGGCGAACAGACCGAAGCGATTGTCGTTCCGGGCGGTCTCGACGGTGATGGCGACGGCATCGCCGACGAAGGTCTCAGCTGCCTCAACTCCAGCTATGGCGAGTTCGCCGGCGACACGCGCGTTTCGCGCTACGCCGACTGGTTCGACAACGCGCTGGCCGGTGGTCAGGCGTTCAGCCTGCTCGTGCCGGAGCCGGGCGCGGTTGGCCTGCTCGGCCTCGGTGTCCTGGGTCTCTTCGCAGCACGGCGTCGTCGCGCTGCGTAAGGCATCCTAAATACCGATGTCTAATGAAGGGGCGTCGCAACTCGAGGGTTGCGGCGCCCCTTTTCCTTTGGCGATCGATAGTCCCGGCTGAAGACGCGGCAACGGACTGGAGACGCGCGGCCACCTCTCTCCGGGCCGACTGCCGTCAGAAGTCGACGGCGATGCCCTTGTTTTCCCAGTCGCCATAGCGCGTCGGATCGGGACCTTTGCGGCCACCGACCTCTTTTGCGCCGGCTTTCCGTTTCTGGTCGGCGGCCTGATCGGCAGGCGGCGGCGCGTCTTTGGCGGACGTCGCAGCGGCACTGGTTTCGGATCTGGGCGATGCGGGTTCGTTTCTGCTCATAAAGGAGAGACTAACGCGGCCTGCCCCATCACGGTAAGGGGATAAATCGGCGCGCCTGGCCAGTCGGCGACGCTGCAGGAAAGAGGCGGGGAGGCGCTATGACATCGCTAGAAGGACGCACGATCGCCATTACCGGCGCGGGCAGCGGCATCGGTCGCGCGCTTGCCGTCAACCTTGCGGGGCGCGGTGCCAAACTCGCCCTCGCCGACCGCGATGCCGACGGGCTTGCCGAAACCAGCCGCATGCTTGGCAATTATCCGCACTCGACACGCGCCTTCGACGTGACGGAACCGAACGTGCTGGAGGACTGGATCGCCGAGGCCGCCCGCGAATTCGGCGCGCTGCACGGCATCATCAACAATGCCGGCCTTTCCGTCGTCGCCCCCTTCGAACATACGCCCGCGGACGATTTCGACCGCGTGATGGACGTCAATTTCAATGCGGTCGTACGCGGCTGCCGCGCGGCCCTGCCGCTGGTGAAGCGCGAGGATGAGGGCTGGATCGTCAATATCTCCAGCGTGTTCGGCATGATGGGCTATCCGACGCAAAGCGCCTACAACGCCTCGAAATATGCCGTGCGCGGACTGTCGGAGGCGATGCACCTCGAATTGTCGGACACCGCGCCGCACGTTCACGTCGTTCGTGTCCATCCGGGCGGCATCAAGACGCGCGTCGCGCACAATGCGAAGTTCATCCGCGGCATGGGCACGGGCGGGCAGGAGGCCTTCAACGATCCCGACGCCTTTCTCGCGAGCGCCAAAACGACGCCCGAACAGGCGGCGGAGACAATCGTCACCGGCATGGAACGCGGGCAGCACCGGGTCCTGATCGGCAAGGACGCCCGTTTTATCGACTGGGTGACGCGACTGTTTCCGGTCAACTATTATCGCCGTATCGGCGCCTTTCTGGGCGGTATGAAGGAAGACCCGGCGGCGGCGAAAGCGACATCGACGGAACCGGCCCGCTGACCGAGGACAATAGCGGCGTTCCGACCGGAACGCCCACCCGCCGCGCCGCGCTGACGCTCCTTCAGGCCGTCCTGTGGCGGCGCCAGTCGCTGGAGGCGGCGCTGCCGCGCGCGCTGCGAAAGCTGGACGCCGGACCGGACCGGGGGCTCGCGCGCAATATCGCCAGCCTGACGCTGCGCTGGCTCGTCGATCTCGATGACCTGATCGATGGTGCGACCGACCGGCGACTGCCCGACGAGGCGCCCGCGCGCATGGTGCTGCGCCTGGCACTGGCACAGGCCCTCATCCTGAACACGCCCGCGCACGCCGCCGTCGCGACCGCGCTGCCGCTTGTAGAGGGGGGACCGCGCCGGCTGGTGCACGCCGTTCTGGGCCGGCTGTTGCGCGAAGGTGCCCGGCTGCCGGATCACCCGACCCTACCCGACTCTTGGGCGACGCGCTGGACGGCGATCTGGGGCGAGCCCGTCGTCGCGGCGGCGGAACGCGCACTGGCGGCGGCGCCGCCCCTCGACCTGATATGCCGCGACCCGGCGGCGGCCGACGATCTGCGCGCCGCCATGGGAGACGAGGCCATTTCCCTCCTGCCGACGCACATCCGCCTGCCGGCGGGCACACGGGTAGAGGTCCTGCCTGGCTTCGCCGAAGGCCGTTTCTGGGTGCAGGACATCGCCGCGGCCCTGCCCGCGCGGCTGCTCGCCCCGGCCAAGAGCGCGCGCGTTCTCGATATGGCCGCGGCGCCCGGCGGCAAG
>JBCCAC010000298.1:0-3507 GCA_039815015.1 Pseudomonadota bacterium
ATGGACGCGAAAAGGGATCAGCCGGCGGGCGCTGACGGAATAGTCCGTGATCAGGCTGTAGAGAATAAGCGCGACGCCGGCGACGATCGGAATCGCGGTTGCGAGTCCGGACGTATTCGCCGGAAACAGCATCAACGGGCCGAGGATCAGCGCAAGCGCGGCGGCATAGTCGATAAAACCGTGAAGTTTCGTGCTGAGGAATTTCATGGGAGGCGCTCCATCTGCGGACTGCAATGGAGAGAGGTTCGGCGTCATCGTGCGTTCGGTTACGCCAGCCGGGCGTCGGGGCACGGCATCACCGCCGTTTGCCCCCTTCCCGCCAAAATGCTAGGCGCCGCCGCCTCCATGCTGCACCTGCGAACCATAGGTGGCCCCGGGAGCATCTCCCGTGTCGGCTGAAACCCCGCCCGTGAAAGGCGAGGACCGGCATCTGGCGACGGCGAAGCTGGCGCTCGGGGCGATCGGGATCGTCTTCGGCGATATCGGCACGTCGCCGCTCTACGCCTTTCGCGAGACCTTCGTCGGGCCGCATCCCCTGGCGCTCGATCCCCTGCATATTTACGGGGTCATCAGTCTCATCTTCTGGTCGATGACGCTGGTCGTCACGATCCAGTACGTCACCATACTGATGCGCGCGGACAATAAGGGCCAGGGCGGCTCCCTCGCCCTTCTCGCGCTCATCTCGCGAAGTACCGAGCGGGCGCGCTTCGGCCGCGTCATCGTCATTCTGGGCGTCTTCGCGACCGCGCTGTTCTACGGCGACTCGATGATCACGCCGGCAATTTCGGTGCTGTCGGCGGTGGAGGGGCTGACCGTCGTCAATCCCGGCCTCGAACCCCTCGTCATCCCGATCGCGATCGGGCTCCTCGTCTTCCTGTTCGTCATCCAGTCGCGCGGTACGGCCAAGGTGGGCGCCGTTTTCGGCCCCATCATGCTCGTCTATTTCATCACCATCGCGACGCTCGGCATCATGCAGATCGTCCAGCAGCCGCAGATCGTCCTGGCGATGCTGAATCCCTTGAATGCCATCCGCTTCTTCGTCACCGATGGCTGGCTCGCCTTCCTCGCGCTCGGTTCGGTCGTCCTCGCCGTGACGGGGGCGGAGGCGCTCTATTCCGACATGGGCCATTTCGGCCGCAATCCCCTGCGTATCAGCTGGCTGTGGTTCGTGATGCCGGCGCTCCTCCTCAACTATATGGGGCAGGCCGCGCTGATGCTGAACCTGTCGCCGGCGGGCGCGGCGGTCGCCATCCAGTCGCCCTTCTTCAACCTGGCGCCGGAAATGCTGCGTCTGCCGCTCGTCTTCCTCGCAACGGTCGCGACCTTCATCGCGTCGCAGGCCGTCATATCGGGCGCCTTTTCCGTGACGCATCAGGCGATCCAGCTCGGCTTCGTGCCGCGCCTCTCGACGGTGCACACGTCGGAAAAGGAGGCGAACCAGATCTACATCCCGGTCATCAACTGGACGCTGATGGTGGCGGTCCTGATCCTGGTGTTGACGTTCCGCAACTCCTCGAACCTCGCCTCGGCCTATGGCATCGCCGTAACGGGCGCGATGCTGATCGACACGGCGCTTCTCGCCGTTCTTCTCTTCAGCGTCTGGAAGTGGAAGCCCTGGGTCTCGATCCCGATGCTCGCGGTCTTCTTCATCGTCGACGGTGCCTATTTCACCGCGAACCTGACGAAGGTTCCCGACGGCGGCTGGTTCCCGCTCCTCATCGGCCTCATCGCCTTCACGCTCCTCACCACCTGGGCGCGCGGCCGCCAGCTGATGCGCGCGCGCATGCAGGAGGCGGGCATGCCCATGGAGGTGTTCGTGAAGTCCGCGACCGGCAGCGCGACGCGCGTTCCCGGCACCGCGATCTACATGGCGTCGGCGGCATCGGGCGTGCCGCATGCGCTTCTCCACAATATGAAGCACAACAAGGTGATCCACGACCGCGTCGTCATCCTGACGGTGGCGATTCAGGAGATCCCCTATGTCCCTGTCGAGGAACGGTGCCGGGTCATCGACCTCGGCGAAGGCTTCTTCCGCATCGTCCTCAAATATGGCTTCCTGCAGGAAACCGACATCCCGCGCGCACTCGTCGAGATCGAGCAGGTGTGCGGTCCCAAGTTCGAGATGATGACCACCAGCTTCTTCCTGTCGCGCCAGACCCTGATCGCCGCCGAGCGCCCGGGCATGCCGCTATGGCGCGAAAAGCTGTTCGCCTGGATGCTGAGAAATTCCGCGACCGCGATGGAATTCTTCCGCCTGCCGACGAACCGGGTGGTGGAACTGGGATCCCAGGTGGAGATTTGACGGGGAGCGACGGTCGCGCGTGAGGATTCCCACGCGACCGTGTCAGAGATGCCGCTCGATATCCATAGCAACATGAAGGACGCGAGCGATCGTCAGCCGGTCCTTATCCTCGTCCACATGGACGATCAGATAATGGGACCGAACGCGGAAAATGCGTAGCTCCCGGCGCAACGGCCGCGCCAGCTCAGACATGTCGGCAAGGCGTTTGGCGGCATCGCGAACGTCCTCGAGATAGCGAACGGCAACCGGCCGGCCCCAACGCGGGACGGAAACACGCCTTATCTCTTCCAGTTCCTTCCGGGCCAAAGCAGACCAGGCGAGCTTCACGCGCCTGTGCGAACGTCCTCGACGAAGGCGTCGATATCGAAGCTCTCATCGATACCGCTCGCCATTCCGGCCTCGCCAAGGGCAATAAGACGTTCGACGACGAGCGCGTCTTCTTCCAGACGGCGCAACCCGGCCCGGCAGGCATCGGACAGATTTTCGAACCGGCCCTCGGCAACGAGACGCTGACCGATCTCCTTGGTGGACCCCAGATTTACGCTGGCAAGTCCCTCGCGTACCGCAGGCATGAGCAGCTCCATTTCCGTGCTACAATGTAGTACAGAAGTCATTTGGCGACAATTATCATTCTTGCGTGAACCCTCTCAACGCCCCGCCTGCACCTTCGGCATCGGGCGGTCCTCGGGCAGGTCGATCACTTCGCCATCGTCATTTGGCAGCTTTGGAAAGCGCCCGTCGCGCCAGTCGCGCGCCGCCTCATGGATGCGCGCGGCGCTGGGCGACACGAAGTTCCACCAGATATGCCGCTCGCCGGGCGATGTACCGCCAAGGATCATGATGCGGGCGGCGCTGGTGGCGGTCATGTCCGGCGTTTCGTCCTGCAGGACCGCCATGGTGCCCCGTTCGATCGGCGCACCGCGTCTTCCACAGCTGGGCGTCGCACAAGGGGGCGATCCCCGGACGCCGCGCCGGTGTTCTGATCTCGATGGAACAGGGGGAGGCGGTGGCCTATGCCCTGTGGAACCTTGAAGAACGCGGGCGCATGTTCATCGGACCGCAGACGCCCATCTACCAAGGCATGATCATTGGCGAACACAGCCGCGACAACGATCTGGAAGTGAATCCGCTCAAAGGCAAGAAACTGACCAATGTGCGCGCATCCGGATCGGATGAGGCCGTGCGCCTGACGCCCCATGTGCAAT
>JBCCAC010000378.1:0-2539 GCA_039815015.1 Pseudomonadota bacterium
CAGTCCGTTGCCGCACGCACATGTCGTGACGACGACGACGCACAAGACGCTGCGCGGTCCGCGTGGCGGCATGATTCTGTCGAACGACGAGGCGCTGGGCAAGAAGTTCAACTCCGCCGTGTTCCCCGGTCTGCAGGGTGGGCCGCTGATGCACGTCGTGGCGGCGAAGGCGGTGGCGTTCGGCGAGGCGCTGCGCCCCGAGTTCAAGACCTATGCGAAGAGCGTGATCGCCAATGCGAAAGTGATGGCGTCGGTGTTGAAGGAGCGCGGCTGCGACATCGTATCAGGCGGCACGGACACGCATGTGGTTCTGGTCGATCTAAGGCCCAAGGGCCTGACGGGTGCGGACGCCGAAGAGGCGCTCGGCCGCGCGAACATCACCTGCAACAAGAACGGCGTGCCGTTCGACCCGCTACCGCCAGCGAAGACCAGCGGCATTCGTATCGGATCGCCGGCGGGCACGACGCGCGGCTTCGGCCTTGTCGAATTCGGCGAGATCGCGAACATGATGGCGGATGTCCTCGACGGGCTGGTCGAGAGCGGACCGGACGGCAATGGCGCGGTCGAGGCCGATGTGAAGGCCCGCGTCGAGGCGCTGTGCGGGCGTTTCCCGATCTATCCGGGGCGGTGATCCTCTTTCTTCCTCCTTCATCCCGAGCGCAGTCGAGGGACGCACGGTGCCGCGGCATCGATATAGTGCGTCCCTCGACTGCGCTCGGGATGATCTAGTTCAGGTTGCGGCAGTCGCGTGCGCTGCCCGTTCTGTCTGAACAGCGATAGCCAGGTGAAGGATTCGCGGCCGACCGAGGACGGGTCCGCGATCCGGCGGCGGCGGCAGTGCCCGGCCTGTGCGGCGCGGTTCACGACCTTCGAACGCGTGCAGCTGCGCGAGCTGACCATCGTCAAGAAATCCGGCGAACGGCAGGGCTTCGACCGCGAAAAGCTGGCAGGTTCCATCGCCATCGCGTGCCGCAAGCGGCCCATCGATCCCGACCGGATCGAACGGCTCGTGTCGGGCATCCAGCGCCAGCTGGAGGCGTCGGGATCGGCGGAGATCGAGGCCGAGCGGCTGGGCGAACTGGTGATGGAGGGTCTGCACGCGCTAGACGAGGTCGCCTATGTTCGCTTCGCCAGCGTCTATCGCGAGTTTCGAGAGGCGAAGGATTTCGAGACGTTTCTCGACAAGATGCCGGATGGCGACGGTGATGATGACGAGGCGAGCGCCGAACCGAAGGACACGCTGTTCTGAAACCGGTCTTCGTCCTCGTCCGCCCGCAGCTGGGCGCCAATATCGGCGCCGCGGCGCGCGCCATGCTGAACTTCGGCCTGACGGAGATGCGGCTGGTCGCGCCGCGTGACGGCTGGCCCAACCCCGATGCCGGGCCGTCGGCGGCGGGCGCGGACGCGGTGCTGAACGGGGCGACGGTGCATGAGACGACCGCCGATGCCATCGCGGACTGCCACTTCGTCTACGCGACGACCGTTCGAAAACGCGGCATGATCAAGGATGTCGTCACCCCGGCCGAGGCGGCCCGCGCGGCGGCGGCGCGGGGCGGACGGACGGCGATCCTGTTCGGCCCGGAGGCGACCGGCCTCGACAATGATGACGTCGTGCGTGCGCAGGCCATTCTGACGGTGCCGGTGAATCCGGACTTCTCGTCGCTGAATCTGGCACAGGCGGTCGTGCTGACAGCCTATGAGTTCGGGAGCGCGGACCTGCCGCCGGGCGAAACCACGGTCCCCGACGCCGCCCCGCAAGAGGAGGTCGAAGGCCTGGTCGGCCAGCTGATCGCCGCACTGGCGGACACGCGCTACTTCCGGACGCCCGCCCGCAACCGCGCGGCGAAGACGACGCTGACGAACCTCCTGATGCGCCCGGGCTATGGCAGCCAGGAAATCCGGACGCTCAGAGGCATCGTCAGCGCGCTGACGGAAGGCCGGGAGGCCTGACCGTCTAGTTTCCGGACGCGTTTGCCGTCGCAGCCGCCCGTGCGACCGTCGGGGCCGGTGACGCGGCGACGTTCGCGTTCAGGAAGCGCCCGATCTTTTCCAGCATGTCGGCGCGTGCCTTCGACTGGCGGAGTCCATGTTCCAGTCCTTTGTATTCGATATAGTCGACCGACTTGCCGGCGTCCTTCAGCGCGTCGTGCATCATGCGGCCCTGCCGGACGCTGACGTTGATGTCGCGGTCGCCGAAGAAGATCATGACCGGCGCGTCGATTTCTTTGGCGCGGCGTGCCGGGGAGCCCTCCGCTGCGTTTGCGCCGCCGCCAATCTGGCGGCTCGCTGCGCGATAGGCCGTGGTCCAGCGATAATCGTCACGCAATTTGGGAAGGTCCGTTACCGGGGCAATAGCGACGATCGCCCGATAAAGATCCGGATCCATGACGCCGCCCTGAAGGGCGGAATAACCACCGTAGGACCAGCCGAGGATGGTCATTGAGTCAGGGTCGGCGATCCCCTCGCGGATCATGAATCGCGCGGCATCGTTTACATCCGAGATCGCCTGGCGCCAGTTGCGCATGGCGTTTTCACCTTC
>JBCCAC010000044.1:0-11113 GCA_039815015.1 Pseudomonadota bacterium
CGGGCGCCGCCTATGGCTATGCGCTGTTATGGGCGCTCCTGTTCGCAACCGTCGCGACGATCGTGTTGCAGGAGATGGCGGCGCGCCTCGGCGTCGCGGGTCGCCTCGGCCTGGGGGAGGCGCTGCGGCGAGATCTGACCGGCGCGTTGCGCTGGCCGCTATTCGCGCTGGTCGGCATCGGCCTGTTTCTCGGCAATGCGGCCTATGAGGGCGGCAATCTGGCCGGGGCGGCGCTGGGCGTCGAAGCCCTGGCGGGGACCGGTCTCTTCACGCCGACGGTCGCGGTGACGGCGCTGGCGGCGGCGGCGCTCTTGCTGACGGGAAGCTATCGGGCGATCGAGAAGGTGCTGATCGCGCTCGTGGCGCTGATGGCGCTCGCCTTTGTCGGAACGGCGGTGCTGGTACGGCCCGACCTCGGCGCCCTGGCGACGGGCCTCACCGTGCCGAGCGTTCCCGGCGGCAGCATTCTGACCGTCGTCGCGCTCATCGGTACCACCATCGTTCCCTATAATCTGTTCCTGCACGCCGCCGCCGCGAAGAACCGCTGGTCGAGCGCGGATGATCTGACCGCCGCACGGCGCGACACGGGCCTGTCGATCGGCATTGGCGGCCTCGTCGCGATGCTGATCGTCTCGACCGCTGCGGCCAGCCTGTTCGCGGCGGGGTTGAAGGCAGAAAGCGCGGCCGATCTCGCCGTACAGCTGCGGCCGATCGCGGGCGACGGCGCGCCGCTTCTTCTCGGGATCGGCCTGTTCGCGGCGGGTCTGACGAGCAGCATCACCGCACCGCTCGCGACCGGTTATGCGGTGGCGGAAATCCTCGGCTGGCGCAGCGATGCCGGCGGATGGCCGGTAAAGGGCATCGCGCTGGTGGTGATCCTGGTCGGCGCCGCGACAGCATTGACCGGCGTGCGCCCGATCGAGATCATCCTGGCGGCGCAGGTGGCGAACGGGCTGCTATTGCCCATCATCGCCGGGTTCCTGTTGTTCTCCATGAACCGCGCGCGACTGGGCGTACATGCGAACGGACCGATCGTAAATGCTGCCGGCCTGGTCATTATTGCGGTGACACTGCTTCTGGGCGGGCGGGCCGTGGGAAGCGCGCTTGGGTTCGTCTAGGGTTCGCCGAACCCGCCGCCACCCGGTGTCTCGATTTCGAAGACGTCTCCTGCCGCCATATCGATCGAGGCGGTGGGGCCGATAAGGTCTTCGTTACCGTTCGCACGGATGACGCGGTTGATGCCGGGCGTGCCGTCCTTGCCGCCTGCCAGGCCGAAGGGCGCGATCTGCCGGCGTCCGGACAGGATGCTCGCGTGCATGGGCTCCAGAAAGCGGACGCCGCGCACCACGCCGTCGCCGCCGTGATGCCCGCCCGCGCCGCCGGAACCGCGCCGTATGCGAAATTCCTCCAGCCGGACCGGAAAGCGGGTCTCCAGAATTTCCGGATCGGTCAGGCGGCTATTGGTCATATGTGTCTGCACCGCGTCGGCGCCATCGAAACCGGAACCTGCACCCGCGCCACCGGCGATGGTCTCGTAATATTGCAGCCGCTCGGTGCCGAACGTGAAGTTGTTCATCGTGCCCTGCGCCGCCGCCATTTTACCGAGCGCGCCGAAAATGGTGTCGGTGACGAGCTGGCTGGTTTCGACATTGCCGGCGACCGTCGCGGCGGGCGGTGCGGGGTCGAGCATCGAGCCGGGCGGCACGATGATGTCGATGGGGCGCAGGCAGCCCTCGTTCATCGGAATGGCCTCGTCGATCAGAGTCCGGATGGCATAGAGGACGGCCGCCTGCACGACCGCGCGGGGCGCATTGAAATTATTGTCCTGCTGGCCGCTGGTGCCGGTGAAATCGAACGTCGCCCGGCGTGCGTTTCGATCTATGCGGACGGCGAGCGCGATCTCTGCGCCATTGTCGAGCGGGCAGCGAAACGCGCCGTCCTCAAGTCTGTCGATCAGAGCGCGGACGGCCGCTTCCGCCTGATCCTGAACGTGGCCCATATAGGCGTCGACGAGTGCGCGTCCCTGCTCCCCGGCGATCCGGCGAAGGCCGTCGGCGCCGCGCGCGCAGGCGGCGATCTGCGCCTTTAGATCCTCCATATTCTGCCGGGGGTTGCGCGCCGGATGTGGGCCGCCGCCCAGAAGGGCGATCATCTCCCCGGCGCGCAGTCGTTCCGCGCCGACGAGGAGGAAATCCTCGATCAATATGCCTTCGTCGGTGACCGTACGGCTTTGTGGCGGCATGGAGCCGGGCGCGATGCCGCCAATGTCCGCATGATGGCCGCGCGCGGCGACGAACCAGGCGGGGGCATCGTCGGTGTCATCGGCGAAGACCGGCATCACGACGGTGATATCGGGCAGGTGCGTGCCGCCCGCATAGGGCGAATTCAGCGCATAGGCGTCGCCGGGCCGGATGCCCCGCCCGTCGCGCGCATCGCCCCGGCTTGCCATGATGGTGCGTACGCTCTCGCCCATGGACCCCAGATGCACCGGCATGTGCGGCGCGTTGGCGATCAGATTGCCGTGGCGATCGAAGACCGCGCAGGAAAAGTCCAGCCGCTCGCGAATGTTGACCGAACTGGCGCTCGATTGCAGCGCGGCGCCCATTTCCTCGGCGATCGACATGAACAATGCGCTCATGATCTCCAGGCGAACGGGGTCGGGGCCGGTTTCGGCATCGTCACGCGCATGGCGTTCAACTTGGGAGGACGCGCTGCTGGCGGCGGTCAGGATCAGATTGCCATCATCCCGGATCTCCGCGCGCCAGTCGGGCTCGACCGCGATGGTGGTGACGTCGTCGACGATGAGCGCGGGACCGTCGGTTGTGAATCCGGCCGCAAGGCTATCGCGTCGATAGAGCGGTGCTTTATGTTCGGTACCGTCCGCGAACATGACGGTATCGGCAACGGGCGGCGCGGACGTCGTCGGTAGCGCCGTACGCGCGTCGTGCCGATCCTTCTGATGCGCGATGGTCTCGACGCGGACGCGGTCGACGATCAGGTCGCCCTCGGCCGCGAAACCGAAGCGTCGGGCCCAACCTTCGGCGAAGGCGGCGCGCATGTCGGCGATAGACCCATACTCGACCTCGATGCTGCTTTCCGTGCCGGCGGGCCGTATGAAAAGCATGGTCTGGCGGTCGATGCTTTCGCCGGCCCCGGCATCGCCTAGCTCCGCATCGGCTTCGGCACGCGCCGCCGCGATGATCTCCTCCATATCCGCGCGGCATTCGGGCGAAAGCGCCATGCCGACGGTCACATCGCGGACGGCGCGGCGGTCGGCGAGACCCATGCCATAGGCGGACAGAACGCTCGCCATCGGGTGGCAGAGAATGCGGCGCATCCCGAGCGCGGTGGCAACGCGGCAGGCCAGCTGCCCGCCCGCGCCGCCGAACGCGACGAGGGATGCGCGCGTGACGTCATGACCGCGCCGCAGCGAAATGGTCTTGATCGCGGTCGCCATGTTCTGGACGGCGATGGTCAGGAAACCTTCGGCCGCCGCCTCGACCGTGTAGCCCCGGCCGGTCCGGCGCTCGACATCGGCGAGGACCGCGTCCATCGCGGCGCGGGCGGCGCCGGGGTCCAGCGGCGCATCGCTGTCCGGGCCGAAAACGTGCGGGAAATGATCCGGCTGCAACTTGCCGAGCAGAAGGTTGCAGTCCGTCACGGTCAGCGGCCCGCCGCGGCCATAGGCGGCGGGTCCGGGCCGCGCACCGGCGGAGCCCGGGCCGACCTGGAACCGCGTGCCGTCGAAGGCGCAGATCGACCCGCCGCCCGCCGCGACGGTATGGATGCGCATCATCGGTGTCCGGACGCTGACGCCGGCGACCTCGGTCTCGCCGTCGCGTTCTAGCGTGCCGGCATAATGCGACACGTCCGTCGAGGTGCCGCCCATGTCGAAGCCGACGACATGATCGAAACCCGCGCGTTCGGCGACGACGGCCATGCCGACGATGCCGCCCGCCGGGCCGGACAGGATGGCGTCCTTGCCATTGAACGTCGCGCCGGGCGTCAGGCCGCCGTTCGACTGCATGAACAGCGCGGCGACGTTTCCGCCCGCCGCCCTCTGCAGGCCGCTGACATAACGATCGAGAACGGGGGATAGATACGCGTCGACGACGCTGGTCTGGCCACGCGGGACGAGCTTGATCAGCGGCGCGACCTGATGACTGACGGAAATCTGCGTGAAGCCGATCTCCGTCGCGATGCGGGCGAGTGCCGCTTCGTGCGCATGGTGGCGGTAGCCGTGCATCAGCACGATCGCGACGGCGCGCAGGCCCCCATCATACGCGTCCTGAAGTCTGTCTCGTGCGGCGCCTTCATCGAGCGGTGTGACGATATTGCCATTGGCTCCGATGCGCTCATCGATCTCCACGACCCTGGCATAGAGCGGTACGGGCTTCCGGATGGCCCGCGCGAAGATATCGGGACGCGCCTGCGTACCGATCAGGAGCGCGTCGCCCAGACCCGCAGTGATGGCGAGGAGAACCGGCTCTCCGGTCCGCTCCAGCAGCGCGTTGGTGGCGACGGTGGTGCCCAGGCGCAGAGTCGCCGGCGGGAGCGGGCCGGTCGCCATTCCCGTCAGACGCCGCATCGCCTCTATGGCGGCGTCGTCATACTGCTCCGGATCCTCCGACAGGAGTTTGAGGACGTGCATCTTACCGTCCGGTGCGCGCGCGACGACGTCGGTGAAGGTCCCGCCGCGATCAATCCAGAAATGCCAGCCCATCGGCGGTGTTCATGTCGGAGTGACATGAAGGCGGCAAGAGTAAGCGTACGAAAGACGATCCCGTGACCCGTCTCATTCCTAGCGCCGTCCAGGTACGCACGGGCGTTGCGATATCGTGGGTTCCTGGACGGCGCTCGGGATGAGGGAATTTGGGATGGTTATCGAGCCCGGCCGGCCGGGCGCGCTCAGAACGCGACCCGCTTCGTGTAGCCGCCGTCGACGGTCAGGTTGACGCCGGTAATCCAGCTGGCGCGATCGGAGAGCAGGAAGGCGATGGCGTCGGCGACTTCCTCGGGCGTGCCGAGACGGCCCGAGGGCTGGGTGGCGACGGTGCCGTTATAGAGGTCGGGCATACCGGCCTTGATCTGCTGCCACGCGCCGCCCTCGAACTCGATGGGGCCGGGCGAGACGCAGTTGACGCGGATGCCCTGGCCCATGACGGCCTGGCTGAGCTGTTTCGCGTAGGTGATGAGCGCCGCCTTCAGCGCGTTGTAGGCCTGCGGCGCGATGAAGGTTTCGACCGCTGCCGTCGTGGAGATCATACAGATCGCGCCGCCGCCCTCTGCCATTTTCGGAATGACCGCGTCGCAGCCCCGGACCGTGCCCATGATGTCGAGGTCGAAATTCGCCTGCCAGTTCTCTTCCGCCGCGCCGCCGCCGCCGGCGGAAACGTTGGGGACAAAGAGGTCGACGCCGCCGAGTTCGCCGGCCGCGTCTTCGATCCACTGCGTGTAGGCGGATTTGTCGGCGACGTCGGCCGCCGCGCCCCAGATCTTGCCGTGGGAGGAGAGGGCGGAGACGGTTTCGGTGACCTCGTCACCGTTACGCGAGCAGATGGCGACGGACGCGCCCTCCTGCAGCAGGCGTTCGGCGATGCGCCTGCCGATGCCCTTCGTGGCGCCAGTGATGAGAGCGCGTTTGCCGGTGAGGTTTAGGTCCATGGTTTCGATCTCCCTTTACTTGTCATCCCCGCGAAGGCGGGGATCCATTAAGTGCCTAATCTTCCGAGATCATCGCGGAATGGATCCCCGCCTTCGCGGGGATGACAGTATGTGGTGAGGAAAGAGCTCCCACCCTCACAGCCCAAGCACCGTTTTCGCGATGATGTTCTTCTGCACCTCGTTCGAGCCGCCGAAGATGGTCCAAGCGCGGCCGTTCAGATAAGTCGGCGCGGCGAGTTGAGCGGCGCGGCTGCCGACGGGTTCGGGCGCTTCGTTGCCGTAGAGCGGGCGCTCGGTCGGCAGTTGCAGGCCGCCATAGCCGTAAAGATCGACGGCGATCTCGTCGATCGTCTGGCGAAGGTCGGACGCAATGAGTTTGCAAAGCGAGGTCTGCGGGCCGGGATCGCGACCGTTCGCCATTTCGGCGAGGATGCGCAGCTCCGTGATTTCCAGCGCTTCGGCCTCCAGCCGCGCCTGGACGATGCGATCCATCAATGCAGGGTCGGTAGACATGGGACCATTGGCGCCGGACGGAATTTCGGCCGCGGCCATCTTCAGCCGGTCGAGGTCATGAAGCAGGCGCGGCGCGGCGCACGAGCCGCCACGTTCGTTCTCCAGCAGGAATTTGGCTATCGTCCAGCCCTGACCTTCCTCCCCGACGCGGTCGGAAACCAGCGCCTCGGCATTGTCGAGAAATACCTGATTGACCTCATGATCGCCGGCCATGGTGACGATGGGCCGGACGCTGATGCCCGGCTGGTCCATGGGAATGAGGAGAAAGGAAATACCCGCCTGCGGCTTCACGTCGGGATCGGTGCGCGCCAGGCAGAACATCCAGTTCGCGTAATGCGCATGAGTGGTCCAGATCTTGGAGCCGCTGACGATATATTTGTCGCCATCCCGGACCGCCCGCGTTTTCAGACTGGCGAGGTCGGAGCCGGAGCCGGGCTCGGAATAGCCCTGGCACCAGAGGTTGTCGGCAGAGAGGATGCGCGGCAGGAAACGTGCCTTCTGCGCCTCGGTGCCGAAATGCGCGATGACCGGACCGACCAGTTTCAGGCCGAGGACGCTAAGCGCCGGCGCATCGGCGAGCGCGAGTTCCTTTTCATAGATGTAGCGCCGGACCGGATCCCAGCCGGTGCCGCCGACGGCCTCGGGCCAGTGGTACGCCAGCCAGCCCTTGTCATGAAGGATGCGCTGCCATTCGAGGCCGATATCGGGTTCGACGAAGACGCTGGGCGTCTGGCGGGAGCCGGCGCGCAGATGCTCGGGCAGCGACTCGTCCAGGAAGGCCCGGACCTCGTCGCGGAAGGCGAGGTGTTCGTCGGATAGGGTCATGTCCATTGGCGTTACTCCAACTCGCCGATCGCCCAGCGGATGCCGCGGCGAAGCAGTTGATAATAAACGGGATAATCCCAGGAGCAGCGCTCCGGATGTGGCCAGAACGGCATCAGTTCGGCGACGTCGTAATGCCCGCGGCAATGGCCGAGTGTGTTGTAGAGGACGCCGCCGCCCTTGGTGCCATGGTCGCGGGTGTAAAGGATGGGGACATCGCTTTCGTCCCAGTCCGCCTCCTCGAACCCCGTCGCTTCGCCTGTGAAGCGGGTCTTCATCAGGACGTCGATGTCGGCCTTGGTTTTCGACAGGTAAAGCTCGTCGACGGTCTCGAAATCCTCGATGCCGCGCGTCATCGGATGGGTCTTGTCCGTGACCTCGACCTTCATCTGGCCGATGGGCGGGTGCGCCTTGAACTGGGTGCCGAGGAGGGACATGAATTCGTCCGCCGTCTCCGGGCAGGAGACAAGGCCGCTTTCGAGAAATTCGAGGATGGAGTTGGTGCCGTGCAGCGCCAGCCAGCGGCCGCCGCGCTCCAGGAATGTCTTGAGTGCGGCGGTTTCCTTCTCGGACGGCAGAACAACGCAGGTGTAGGTGATCAGCGTGCCGCATTCGGCGAGGCGGTCCATGTCCGAGAAATCGCAGGCGACCGTCGTGCGGATGCGCGGCTCTTCGGCCAGGAGTTTCAGGATTTCGAGGCGCGCGAAGTCGATGTCGTGGAATTTGCCGGCGGCGACGAAATGGACGGGGATGGGACCGGACATGTGCGCTACTCCCTGATCGTGCCGCCGCCGTCGACGGTCAGCTCCGTGCCGGTCGTGAAGGACGAGCGATCGGAGGCGAGGAACAGGCACGCCTCGGCGACTTCCTCCGGCTGTCCGCAGCGGCCCATCGGGTGGTTCTGGGCAAAGCCGGCATAGGCCTCCTCCCGGCTGAGGTCCGGCGTCAGCGCGAGATAGCGTTCCAGCATCGGCGTTTCGATCGCGCCGGGGTGGACGCTGTTGCAGCGGATCTTCGCATCGGCGAGCTGCAGCGCGACGCATTTGGTGAGCGTCGTCACCGCCGCCTTGGATGCGCAATAGCTGAGGAACATCGCGCCGGGCCGCAGGGCGAGCATCGACGATATGTTGATGATCGACCCGCCGCCCCGCGCGCGCATGGCCGGGATGACCGCCTGACAGCCATAAAGGGTGCCGTCGAGGTTGATCGACTGGTGCCGCCGCCAATTGTCCTCGGTAACGGTCTCGATGTCGCCGGGCTCGGAAATGCCCGCGGCGTTGACGAGGATGTCGAGCCCGCCGAAGGCGTCGGTGGTTGCGGCGACGGCCGCGTCCCAGGCGGCGCGGTCGGTGACGTCGAGGTGAATGGATTGCGCGGCGGGGCCGATGGTGTCCGCAAGGTCTTTGGCACCGTCCGCGTTCACGTCGGCGAGCATGACCTTCGCGCCGGCATTTGCGAACCGTGCTGCACACGCCCCGCCGAGGCTTTCCGGATGCGCGGCGCCGGAGATGAGCGCGACCTTGTTTTCGAGGGAGGTCATGGGGCGGTCACTTCGTTGAGATCACGCGGTCGAGAGCCCCCTCCGACCGCGCTACGCGCACCCACCTCCTCGTACCGGAGAGGAGCTTTCGCATCGACGCTCATTTCTGCAGGATCGCGACGGCCGACAGGCCGGGCGCGCCGTAGACGTGGCTGTAGGCGGTTTTCGGGTCGCCGGAGACCTGACGCTCGCCGCCCTCGCCGCGCAGTTGCACGACGTTTTCGTAGACCTGTCTCAGGCCCGAGGCGCCGATGGGTTCGCCGCAGGCGAGGCAGCCGCCGTCGGTGTTGACGGGAAGGGTGCCGTCGAGGGTCGTGCGGCCCTCCGCCAGCCAGGCGTCCTGGTCGCCGTCGGCGCAGAAGCCGTTTTCGGCCATGTGCATGATCTCCGCGCCGGACTCGGTATCCTGCAGCTGCGCGACGTCGATGTCGTCCGGCGCCATTCCGGCCATGTCGAACGCCGCCTTCGCCGCGATCACCGTGGGGGAGGGGCCGCGTTCGATGTCGACGGAGGACTGGAACACCTCGAAACTGCCGGGGGGGCGGGTACGAATCGCGGCGGCGGCGACCCTGACGCCGGCGCGGCCGAGTTCGCGCGCCTTCTTCTCCGAGGCGAGCAGCAGCGCGACGCCGCCCTCGGCCGGCGAGCAGAACATGTATTTCGTCAGCGGGTCGTTGATCATCGGTGCGTTCGCGATGGTTTCGCGATCAATGGGCTGCTTGCGCCAGCTGTGCGGGGTCTTGGCGCCGTTCTCGAACGCCTTTTCGGCGACGAGCGCCAGCGTTTCCTCCGATATGCCGTGCAGCTCCATGTAGCGGCGCAGCTTGGTCGCGAAGAACTGCGTCGTCAGCATCAGGCCGGTTTCGCCGTACCAGTCCGGCAGGCCCCATTCGGCGGGTTTCGGATCGAACGCCCCGCGCGGATGCTTGTCGAAGCCCGTTGCGAGGCCAAGCTCGAACTCGCCCGACTTGATGGCGGAATAGGCGGAAAAGAGCGCCGAGCCGCCGGTCGCGCAGCCGTTCGAGACGTTGATGAACTGAAGACCGGTCAGCCCCAGATCATTGACCATGATGTCGGCGTTCCCCGCCGCCGCCGAGCCGCCGAACGCGAACTGCACATCGGGCCATTCGATGCCTGCGTCCGCAAGCGCCTGCCGCACAGCGTAGACGCCCTGGTCGAGGCCTGATCTCCCCTCGGTACGGCCGAAAGGATGAATGCCTATTCCTACAATGTGGACGTCGGTCATGGGAATTCTCCTATTCCTCCCCGGTTACGGGGAGGGGGACCGCCCGAAGAGTGGTGGAGGGGGCTGTCAACGAGTCAGATCTCACTTGCGGTAAGCCCCCTCCGACCCGCTTCGCGGCCCACCTCCCCGTACCGTCGAGGATCACGAAATTGCTCCGAAGGCGGGGATCAGTTTGCCGTTGGCGCCAGTCGCCGGCTGAAACACAACGGGCTTTCCAACTTTCAGCTCGTCGAAGGGAATGCCGTCGAAATGGGTTTCGACGACCACCGCGCCAGGCAGTTCGACATAGCCGAAGGCGAAGGGTTCGAAGTCGTCCGGCCCTTCATAGGGCGGTGATTTGGGGCGGAAACGCTGCACGCTCCACGACCAGATCGTGCCCTCGCGCGGCAGTTCGATGCGCTCGTAATCCTCATTATCGGGGCAGGGATAGACGATGCGGCCGGTCGACTTGTGACGGCCGCCGAGAGGCGCCGGCGGATCGGCGTCGGTCCATAGGCCGGCGGCGACGGGGGCGGTCATGCGGCCTCCCTGAGGCGCGCGCGCTCCATCGGCGCATCGCCGAACAGCCTTGCGAGCACCATGATGCGTTTCAGCGCATGGCCGACGGCGAGTTCGTCCGTCATGCCCATGCCGCCGTGGATCTGGACGGCGCTGTGGCCGATGCGGGTTGCCGCCTCGCTGACGAAGGCTTTTGCCCCGATGGCGGCATCCGCGGTGCCGGTCAGGGAGGCGCGATAGAGTTGCGAGCGCGCCTGTTCGAGGTCGCGATAGCCATCGACCATCCTGTGCTGCAGCGCCTGAAAACTGCCGATCGGACGCCCGAACTGTTCGCGCTGCTTGGCGTAGTCGACCGTCGTGCGGTGGAGGAGCGCGGCGAGGCCGACCATCTCCGCCGTCGCGGCGACGCGGACGGGGGTCAGTGCGTCCTCAAAGGCGGCGAGTGCGTCGTCCGCGCCGTCAAGATGTTTCGCGGGAACGTCGTTCAGTTCCAGCTCGCACGCGACGCCGCCATCGGCGAGGCGATAGGGACGGGCATGAAGGCCGTCGGCGTCGGCCCCAACCAGCGCCGCGGCGAAATTTCCGTTATGTGCTGCCGTCACGATATAGACGCCGGCACAGCCGCCTGCTGGTACGAAGGTCTTGCGGCCCTTCAGGCGTCCGTCCTTCAATTCCACACCGGGCGCGTCGTGACGGTATCGCGAGCCTGCCTCTGCCCAGGCCAGCGCAAGCCGGCGGTCGCCTGCGATGATCGAGGGTAGCATCTCCTCGCGCAATGCCGCGCCCGCCAGGCGCGCGAAGACGCCGCCCGCGAGGACGATCGACTCCAG
>JBCCAC010000016.1:0-15195 GCA_039815015.1 Pseudomonadota bacterium
GGACGGCGAGCTCAACGCCTGCTGGAACTGCGTCGACCGTCACGCCGTCGCGACGCCCGACCGGACGGCGATCATCTGCGAGCCCGACGACCCCGCCGCCGAGGTTCGCCGCCTCACCTATGCCGAGCTGAAGCGCGCCACCTCGATCTTCGGCAATGCACTGAAATCCGTCGGCGTTCAGTGCGGCGACCGGGTCACCATCTATATGCCCATGGTACCCGAAGCGGTCGTCGCCATGCTCGCCTGCGCCCGCATCGGCGCGGTGCACAGCGTCGTCTTCGGCGGGTTTTCGCCCGAGGCGCTGCGCGGCCGTATCGAGGATTGCGACAGCCGCTTCGTCGTGACGGCCGACGCCGGCCGGCGCGGCGGCAGGACCGTGCCGCTGAAGGCCAATGTCGATGCCGCGCTGGCGGACGGCGATCTCGTCGATGCCGTCCTCACGTTCAAGGTCACCGGCGAGGACGTCGCCATGACGGACGGGCGCGATCACTGGTTCGACGGCGTCGCGAACGGCGTCGACGATGATTGCCCCTGCGTCCCCATGAAGGCGGAGGATCCGCTCTTCATCCTCTACACGTCGGGCTCGACGGGCAAACCGAAGGGCGTCCTGCACACGACCGGCGGCTATCTCACCTGGACCACGACGACCTTCGCGTACGCCTTCGATCATCATGACGACGACATCTTCTTCTGCACCGCCGATGTCGGCTGGATCACCGGGCACAGTTACATCGCCTACGGGCCGCTCGCGAACGGCGCGACGCAGCTGATCTTCGAGGGCGTCCCCAACCATCCCGACGAAAGCCGGTTCTGGCGCATCGTCGAAAAGCACCGCGTCACCATTCTCTACACCGCACCGACCGCGATCCGCGCGCTGATGCGGGAGGGTGACGCTCATGTCACCGCGCACGACCGCTCATCGCTGCGCCTCCTCGGTACCGTCGGCGAACCGATCAATCCCGAGGCCTGGCGCTGGTATCACCGCGTCGTCGGCGAGGCGCGCGTCCCGGTCATCGACACCTGGTGGCAGACGGAAACCGGCGGCGTCATGCTGACGACCTTCCCCGGCGCACATGACATGAAGCCCGGCTGGGCCGGCCTGCCCATGTTCGGCGTCGATCTCCGGCTCGTCGACAATGACGGCCAGCCGCTCGACGGCGCGGCAGAGGGCAATCTCTGCATCGCCGCCAGCTGGCCCGGCCAGGCACGTACCGTCTATGGCGACCACGCCAGGTTCGAGCAGACCTACTTTTCGACCTACAAAGGCCTCTATTTCACCGGCGATGGCGCGAAGCGCAATGCCGCCGGCTATTACCGCATCACCGGCCGCGTCGACGACGTCATCAACGTCAGCGGCCATCGCATGGGCACGGCGGAGGTCGAAAGCGCGCTCGTCCTGCACGATCAGGTCGCCGAGGCCGCCGTCGTCGGCTATCCGCACGACATCAAGGGCCAGGGCATCTACTGCTACGTCACGCCCAATGCCGGCGTCGCGATGAACGCCGCGCTGGAAAGCGAGCTGCGCCAGCATGTCCGCACGGAAATCGGCCCCATCGCGACACCCGACCACGTCCATCTGACGGCGGCCCTCCCCAAGACCCGCTCCGGCAAGATCATGCGCCGTATCCTCAGAAAGATCGCGGCCGGCGAAACCGACACGCTCGGCGACACCTCGACCCTCGCCGACCCCGGCGTCGTCGATGCCCTCATCGATGCCCGCAAGACCTAGGGTCCGATTTGCCGCGTGTGAAACGTCATCCCGGCGAAGGCCGGGATCCAGTGACGGGCGTGATGTCTCCTGGACTGGATCCGGCCGGAGCTATCCTCGCAAAGGCGGGGCCCGGCCGACGTTCATTGAGTAACCAAAACGCAACAGCGTCTCGGCCCTCAGCAAAGCGGATCGGGCGCATCCTTCCGCGTCGCCGTGGACTCGAACTCCGCCGGCGTCAGCGTACCGGACACATCGCAGTCGGACGCGGCGAACCGATCGCGCTGCTTCACGGAATATTCCGTGAAGTCGATCGCGCCGTCGCCATCCGCATCCATCCGGTCGAAACTCTTGCGCCGCGGTTCCAGATACTCGGCGCTTGCGACCAGCCCGTCATCGTCCCGGTCATTCCGTGCAAAGCGTCGCTGTTCCCGCATGACGGGATCGGCCGCGGGCGGCGGCGGCGGCGCTTCGACGGCACATGCGGGCACTTGCGGGCAGATCGGCGCTGACGATACCTCTGCCGTTTGAACGATAGGCGGCGGCGGCAAGTCTGCAACGGAGCCGTTCCCATCCCCGCCCCGCATCCCGAAATATATGGCGGCGGCGGCCAGTATCGCCGTCGCGCCGATCAGCGCCATCCGTCCGAACTGCATAAGCAAACCCCAGTATCGGCGCGCTATATTCGCCCGGTCGCCATATGCACAAGCATGCCAAGCTGCCGCCGCGTCGGCGACCTGTGCCTGGCCCGCGCCGCCAGCAGCGGTGCCGTAACCGGCCGCAACGCGCGCGGCACGCGGACCGCCGATTTGTTTTTTCCCGCCAGACCGGCCGCCATGGCCTTCAGCTGTTCAGTAGAGACATCGCAGGACAGTACGTCCGCCGCCGCGGCCAGAAAGGCGACCGGATCGGCCGCGTCCGTCCCGTCTTCGACCCGGTCCATATGCGCATCGACAAGAGCCATGAACCGTCCTCCTTCGGACGGTCCGAATCGATCGACCATCTCCCGGCATAGCGGCTCATTGACATGTGCACCGCTGGTGTTGCCGCTCAGAGCATCACGCCACCAAGCCAACCGGATCAGCGCGGGGCTGATCTCTTCCGTTCTGGCAACGATGCCTCTGAGCCGGTGATCCAGCAGCAACAGGAGTGCAAGACGCTCGCGGTCGTGTCGCTGCGCCAGAAGTAACGCGAAATATCCGTCCGGGTCTACCGCCTTCAACTGGTTCATCGGGGAACTGACGGAACGCATATGAAAGTCGTGTTAACCTCGTTCGCTAGGGATGCTCACTTATAAATGCGAAACCACTGACCGGCTATCTGCCATTCCTGAATTCATATCGTCGGGGCAGACGGTATTTTCGGGGAGCAGATCGATGTTTGTGAAGTCATGCGTTAACGCGGTTGTTAAACGCTGTGTTCGCTCCAATCTTGCGCGCGATGACGGCGGCGCGGTTACGCCGCTCATGGCGGCAGGTTTTGTAACAGCCCTGACCGCACTTGGCGGCGGCATTGATATATCCCGAACCTACCTGGCACAGACTCGGCTTCAAGTGGCGGTTGACGCTGCCACGCTCGCTGGTGCGAGAACGATGCGTCTTGATACGGGCAGCTCAGATTCCCTCGAAGCAGGCAGCGACGCCTGGAACGCCATTCAAGAATATTTCGCAGCCAATTTTCCGGAAGGTTACGCGGGCGCGGAACTTAAACCGCTTGAAATTACCGGATCACGCAACGGTTCGGACGTCGACGTCGACATCATTGCGGAAGGGGTCGTGCCCGCCACATTTGCGCGTTTGGCCGGCATTCAAGACTTTGACATCAGCGCGCGATCAAGTGCGAAAACCAGCAGGCAGCTAGACGCACGCCCAGCTGAAGTGATGCTGGTACTTGATAATACAGGTTCCATGGCTTCTAATAATCGTATCGGGAAAATGAAAACAGCTGTCGGCGAGTTTCTCGATGTCGTCTACGGCGATAAGGAAGAGCAATCTGATATTGCCATTGGTGTAATTCCGTATAATACAGTAGTAAATGTAGGTTATGCATTTCCGGAAAACATAAGATTCAACTATATCCGTCGTATGCCACACTTTACGCACGACAGTTCAGGTAATCCCTATCAAAAGAACAATCATATTCCGCTCGCTTGGAAAGGCTGCGTACAAGCCGACCACACGATACAGAATGTAAGCGGCAACGCAGATAATCTCGATGGCTCTGAAATTAATGTAATCGATAACCATGCTTGGGACATTGGTCTATCGCTACCTGGACAGAACGGCCGGCCAAGTCACGGTTCATCGCTTATTCATCCCTTTTACTATCCGCCAATCAAGGTAGATTCATTCCAGACAAGGGATAATCGCTTTCGTATACATAATAACATCAATACCGCAAATGATATGATAAATCATCCAAGTTATGATAATGTATATCATTATATGGAAGAGCACTATAACCAAAATATTGACACTTTCGGCCTCGACGAGAAAGACAAAAACGGTGCCGATGGCGCTGACGGCTATGCGGACATAACAAATGAAAATGCTAGTAAGGTCACCAAATGGGGCAATCGCCCGATAGATGGCCGGCCGAGGTATAATAAGCATTTTGATGATAGGATAGATCTGTCTGTGATACCTGACTATAACAATTCCAGCAAATTCAAAAATGCAAAGAACTACGATTTCCGTCCCAATGTTAATAATAGGTCAATAAATGGACCAAGCCCAAACTATCAATGCCCATCACCTGCGAAAAAAATATCTTACAGCCATAAGAAGTCGGATCTTCTATCGTATGTGAATAACGAAAATGCTGCGCTAAATCCAGGCCTTGGCACATATCATAATAATGCCATGACCTGGGCATACCGGCTGCTTGAACAGGATGCGATATTCACGCGGGACGTTCCAGGTACGGTCGCAGCAAAACGCTATCTTGTATTCATGACTGACGGCAATTTCGACTATCGCGATGACGGTCACATAGACCCGAACGGTGTATTCAGGAGAGACACGGCGCTCACCTCATACGGTACCGCACGGGAGCGCAGGCTGGTTAACAGCGAATCCAAGAGCGCGATCGTCGATGCACTCATTCTTAGATTTGCAAAGACGTGTCAGGCAGCCAAGCGGGATGGTATCGAAGTCTACACAATCGCCTTCGATCTCAATAACAGTACGCAAGGATCGAAGACCCGTAAGATGTTTCGCAAGTGCGCAACGAACGAGAATACGCACTTCTTCGACGCCGCAACTGGTTCGGAACTTTCATTCGCGTATCGGTCAATCGCAAGTGATCTCACTGAACTTCACCTGTCCAGATAGGAGGCACCCCTATGTTGCGCAGACTTAACTCCGACGAGCGCGGCACGACATTGGTCGAGTTCGCGCTTCTCGCTCCCACCTTGATGCTGATGGTCACGGGCGCTGTCGAATTCGGTCACCTCGCCATGGCGAGGTCCGCACTTGAAGGCGCCACGATGGTGTCCGCACGAGTCGCGATGACGGGCGCATGTCCCGAGAGTCGGGAGGAAGATATGCAGAATTTCATTCACAAGCGCATGTCCAGCTTTGCAACAGTTGCAGACGTTTCGGGAAAAAAATCGCTACCAGAAATCACGGTGCGGAACTTTGGTCAGGATGTCGGCAATGTCGGCTCGCCCGAGCCTTTCGTCGACGATGACAAGAATGGCGAATATACGCCAGGCGAGAGCTTCGACGATTTGAACGGCAACGGTAAATGGACGTCGGGCGTACATGTACGCGGTGACCTCGGCGGTCCTGGTGACGTCATCCAGTATGAGGCAGAGTTCAAGGCTGCAAACCTTTTCCCGTATACGAAATGGTTTGTCGAGAGTGGCCATGCCACGCTCAAAGCTTCCACAATCGTCCGTAACGAACCGATTTTCTCGGGTGAATGCGCCAACATAGAGCAAGAAGAAGCATCATGATTGAACCGCTAAGGAACATGAAGGCAAAGGGACCTGATCTTAAGTCAGATGAAAGCGGCATTGCGTTTATGGAATTCGCTTTGATGATGCCAGTATTTCTCAGCTTTATTCTGGTTGCGATTGAATTCGGCAACTATATGGTTGCCGCGCAGAAGATAGACAAGCTTGCATTTATATCGGCAGATATGGTCGCTCGCGCCACGTTGCCGCCCGACGAGGGTCAGATGGCGGACACACTACAATCGATCCATTCCGCCTCGCTGCCATTCGAACTTCGACGTGACGGCCGTGTGATCATTACAGGCCTTCTCGGTATCGAGAACGACAATAAAGAACTTGCCAACAGACTGGTCTGGCAACGCTGCGAAGGCCGTATGGCGAATATAGCCAGCCAGTTTGGCAAGGAAGACGGGCAGGAAGCAAAGGACCGCGAAGGCGTCACCCTTCCCCAGAATATCGTTCTTCCGCAAGGTCAGATGGTCATCGTCGCCGAAGTGGCCTATGATTATCAACCGATCATCAGCGAGCCCATTTTCGACACCGTAGGCGTTAATCGTGAATTCAGATCGGTGTCAGTGTTGCGTACGCGCGGCAAAGGGTATGATGCGCTCACGCCCAACCCGGAAGTCGAGGCGAAGATTTGCGACGACGATGAGAGCGGTGGCGGTTCCATCACGGCGTAATCAGATGATCCAACCGGTTCATATGAAAGCCTAGCGCGTCAGCTTCCGGTAGGTCATCCGGCTCGGCCGATCGGCGGCGTCGCCCAGGCGGCGGCGCTTGTCCTCTTCATAGGCCTCGAAATTCCCCTCGAACCATTCGACGTGGCTGTCGCCCTCGAAGGCCAGGATGTGCGTCGCCAGCCGGTCGAGGAAGAAACGATCATGGCTGATGACCACCGCACAGCCGGCGAAATTCTCCAGTGCCAGTTCCAGCGCGCGTAGCGTCTCGACGTCCAGATCGTTGGTCGGCTCGTCGAGCAGCAGGACATTGCCGCCCTTTTTCAGCATCTTGGCGATGTGCACGCGGTTGCGTTCGCCGCCCGACAGCTGGCCGACGACCTTCTGCTGGTCAGACCCCTTGAAGTTGAACGCACCGACATAGGCCCGGGTCGAGATCGACTGTTTGCCGAACTCGAAATGATCCATCTCGTCCGACACTTCCTGCCAGACATTCTTGGTGGGATCGAGATGGTCGCGGCTCTGGTCGACATAGCCGAGGTGAACGGTATCGCCGACCTCGATCTTGCCGCCATCGGGCTCCTCCTGTCCCGTGATCAGCTTGAACAGCGTCGATTTGCCGGCGCCGTTCGGCCCGATCACGCCGACGATGCCGCCGCGCGGCAGGATGAAGTCCAGATCCTCGAACAGCAGCTTGTCGCCGAACGCCTTGGTCAGGCCCTTCGCCTCAATGACCTTGCCGCCCAGGCGCTCGGGATTCTGGATCAGGATCTCCGCCGATCCGACCTTCCGGTCCTCCTGGCTCGCGACCAGATCCTCAAAGCGCTGGATGCGCGCCTTCGACTTCGACTGACGGCCCTTGGCGGATTTCTTGATCCACTCGAGCTCGTCCTTGATCGCCTTCTGCTTGCCCTCGTCCTCGCGGCTTTCCTGCGCCAGCCGCTGGGCCTTCTTCTCCAGATAGCCCGAATAATTCGCTTCGTAGATATAGTAGCGCCCGCGATCGAGCTCGAGCACCCAGCCGACGACATTGTCGAGGAAATAGCGGTCATGGGTCACGAGGATGACGTTGCCCTGATAATCGACGAGATGCTTTTCCAGCCAGGCGACGCTCTCGGCGTCCAGATGGTTGGTCGGCTCGTCGAGCAGCAGGATATCGGGCTTTCTGAGGAGCAGCCGGCATAGCGCCACCCGCCGCTTTTCACCGCCCGACAGATGCTCGACGCCGCTGTCGGGCGGCGGGCAGCGCAGCGCTTCCATGGCGATGTTGAGCGTCGTGTCGAGGTTCCAGCCGTCCGCGGCGTCGATCTCTTCCTGCAGCTGGCCCATTTCCGCCATCAGCGCGTCGAAATCGGCGTCTTCGGGCGGATCGCCCATCAGCGTGGTGATCTCGTTGAACCGGGCGATCTTGTCGGCGACGCCGCCGATCCCGTCCATGACGTTTTCCTTGACCGTCTTCGTCGCGTCCAGCTCGGGTTCCTGTTCCAGATAGCCGACGGTGACGTTCTCGCCGGCCCAGGCCTCGCCCTGGAAATCCTTGTCGCGTCCCGCCATGATCTTCATCAGCGTCGACTTGCCGGTGCCGTTCGGCCCGACGATGGCGATCTTGGTGCCCGGATAGAATTGCAGCGTCAGATCCTTGAAGACCGGTTTCGGCTGACCCGGATAGGTCTTCGACAAGTCTTTCATAACAAAGGAATACTGGCCTGCGCTCACGGGGGTCGTCTCCGGCGGTTCGATCTTGGATAGGGGGATGAATGGTGGCAGATAAGCGTTCGATCGCACGCCGACAAGCGCCTCCGGGCCTCGCGCCGTCAATGAATCTTGCATGAACGTCCGGCGCTGCTAGAAGGGCGCCCGCGGTGGGGATGGCGCGACGGACCAGCCTGACCGAATTGACGTGCCGAGGGAGGCAATTTGGAACGACGCCCGTTTGCGTGAACACCGTCGCCAGACGGGCGCCTGATTCGATCCCCCATCGCAACGATCAAGATCCGGAAGCCGGAACCATTTCGAACATGAAACGCTCGGCGTCCGATAACCAAGGAGAGTATCAATGACCAAGTTCGCATTCGCAATCGCCGGCGCCGGCGCCCTCGCCCTCGCCGCCTGCGGCCCGCAGGAAGCCGCCGAGGAAGTGCAGGAGCAGCAGCTCGAAGCGCAGGAAGACATTCTGGAAGAGCAGGCCGACCTCGCCGATGAGCTGGGTCAGGAAGCCACCGAAGAGTCGCTGGACGATCAGGCGGACGTCGCCGGTGAAATGGCCGACACGGTTGGCGACGACGACAACCTCATCGAAGAAGACGACCTGAGCGGCGAAGCCGAAGTCGAAGTCGAGTAAGGCGTTCGACATCAGGTTCGATCATTCGAACGGAAAGGGCGTCCCCACCGGGGGCGCCCTTTTTCGTTGCGCGGTCGGCGGGCCGGGCTGGTTCGGGCTTACATCAGAAACCGCGCACGCAAAGCTTGTCGCTTTGCCCCCCAAACTAAAACCCGCTCACCCTGAGCCTGTCGAAGGGTCCGTTCCCTAAGCACAGAAATGCTTCGACAGGCTCAGCATGAGCGGGACGCTTATATCCTACCTCCGCCGTCACCCCCGCAAAAACAGGCGCACGAATAACAGCTCTGTTGCGTTCACGATGGCACTTTACGCAAACGTCCCGCATCAACGGAGCGCGATCCCCCGATCTACCGGCGTCACCAGCCCCCGAAGGAACCCGTCATGCACACGATCAGCGAAACCTTCGAATTTCCGAACGCCCGGGGCGACATGCTGGCCGGCAGCTACGACCGGCCCGCGCATGGCGGCGTTCGCGCCATCGCCCTCTTCGCGCACTGCTTCACCTGTACGATGCGCAGCCGCGCGGCCGTCCGCATCGCGCGGGCACTCGCCGCCGACGGCATCGGCGTTCTCCGTTTCGACTTCACCGGCCTCGGCAAATCGGAAGGTGAATTTGCGGAGACCGGTTTCGCCGTCAACGTCGACGATCTCATCGCCGCGGCCCGGGCGCTGGCGCGCGATAAAGCGCCCCCCGCCCTGCTCATCGGACACAGCCTCGGCGGCGCGGCCGTTCTGGCCGCCGCCAGCCATATCGACAGCGTCAAGGCCGTCGTCACACTCGGCGCGCCCTTCGAAACCGACCATGTCCTCGGCCATCTCGGCGAGACGCTCAAGGTGATCGAGCAAGAGGGTGCCGCTCAGGTCGATATTGGCGGCCGCCCCTTCACCGTGTCCAAAAGCTTCCTCGACGCCACGCGCGGCCACGATCAGCGGACGCGGGTCAGGGATCTGAGAAAAGCGCTGCTCGTCATGCATTCGCCCACCGACCAGATCGTCGGTATCGAAAATGCGGCGGACATCTTCACGGCGGCCAGACATCCGAAAAGCTTCATATCGCTCGACGATGCCGACCATCTGCTGATGCGCGCGGCCGATACCGACTATGCCGCCGGCGTCATCACCAGCTGGGTACAGCGTTATGTCGACCTGCCGGATGCCGACGTCGCAACCGAGGAGGGTGAGGTCCGGGTCGAACCAGCGGGCGGCCGGTTCACGCAGGCGATGGAGGCCGGCACGCACCGCATTCTCGCCGACGAACCGGAGCGCATCGGCGGCAGCGACCTCGGCCCCACACCCTATGACCTGTTGCTCGGCGCGCTCGGCACCTGCACCAACATGACCGTGCGAATGATCGCGAACAAAGAGAAGATCCCGCTTCGGTCCGTCTCCACCCGTCTGACGCACAGCCGCCGCTACGACGAGGATTGCGAGGGCTGCATGGACGCGCCGCGGCGCCTGGAAACCATCGTGCGGCAGGTGACCTTCACCGGAGACCTCGATCCGACGCAGCGATCGCGCCTCGCGGAAATCGCCGACAAATGTCCGGTACACAAAACCCTGACGTCCGACATCACCATCGAAACCGACATTCTCGACTGACGCGAAGCGGAAGATTCTCGAACCCGGTCATCCAATCTCCAAACCCCATCATCCCGAGCGCAGTCGAGGGACGCACCACGTCGCAACAGCATCGTACGTCCATCGACCACGCTCGGGATGACATGAATTTGGTATGAAACTGCTCACGAAGCCAAAGTTAATCAGGCGGTCCGCAATTTCGCGTGACTGGGCCTGCGAAAGGTTCTGACCGAGACGCCGGGACCCGCACGCGCTCCTTCAGCAGGCGTGTCTACAAAAGCGTGCAATACGCGACGGTAACTTACCCGCTATTCGCACCGTATACCAGTCATGCGCTTGAAATCTCTCCTCCTTACGCCGCTGCTTACACTCCTGTCCGTCCTGATGGCGGCCGGGGTCTGGCAGTTTCTTGCAACCGGTGCCGGCGGCTGGGCCGGCGTCGCCATCGCCGCGGCCCCGCTGCCGCTGTTCGTCGGCGTCCTGATGCTGACCAGTGCGGTCGCGCGGACATCCGCCAATTTGCCGCTGCCGCTCGCCATATCCGTCGCGGGCGCGCTGGCGGCGATCGCGCTTCCGGGCGGTACGCTGCCCGCGCTTCTGGCTATCGCCGCGGCCGCCGCGCACATCTGGTATGTATTCGTCTATTCGCGCTTCGGCCGCCAGCCGAGCAAGACCCTGCGTCTGGGCGCGATGCTGCCGGACTTCACGCTGACCGATGAACATGGCAACGACATCGGGTCGGCGGCGTTCAGGGACGCGCCGGCGCTGTTCCTCTTCTTCCGCGGCAATTGGTGCCCGCTCTGCATGGCGCAGATCAGGGAGGTCGCGGACGATTATAAGCGCCTCGCCGCACAGGGCGTGGAGGTCGTGCTGGTCAGCCCGCAGCCCGAGGCGCAGACGGCGAAGCTTGCCGCGAAATTCGATGTGCCGTTCCACTTCCTGACCGACAAGGATCTGAAGGCGGCGACGGCGCTCGACATCGCGGCGATCGGCGGCACGCCCGTCGGCATCGACGCCATGGGCTATGGCGAGGATACGGTCATGCCGACCGTCATCGCAACCGATAGGTCCGGCCGGATCATCTTTCTCGACCAGACCGACAATTACCGCGTGCGGCCGGAACCGGAAACGTTTCTGGCGATCTTCGAGGGCAAACCGCTCTCGAAATCCGCACCCGCCATCCCCCTCGCGGCGGGTGCATAACCGCCATGCTGATCCAGACACCACGGGCCGCGGACGTGCCCGAAACCCCCGACTTCATCGCGGATCATGTCCGCGCCGGCATCGAAGAGGCATCGGGCCGCCACTGTGCCAAGATCACATTGGGCGAGGCCGTGCCGAAGCCGGGCGATCTCGTCCTCCAGACCAACGACTATCTCGACATTGCCGGCCACCCGGCGATCGTCCGGGCAAAGGTCGATGCGCTCGTCGCCGAGGGCCATGGCGACAGCATCTCACGCGTGTTCGCGCATCATCGCGACGACGCCCACCGTGTCTTCGAACGCCGCGTGGCGCGCATGATGGGCGCCGAGGACGCGGTGATGACGACGTCGGGCTACAGCGCCAATGTCGGGCTGATCGAGGCCTTCGCCGTTCCGGGCCACCCCGTCTATCTCGATCAGCGCGCGCACGCCTCACTCTGGGCCGGGACCGCGTGCGGCCAGGCCAAGGCCGTGCCCTTCCGCCACAACAATGCCGAGGATCTGGCGGCGAAGATCGCCCATTATGGCCCGGGCCTCGTCGTGATCGACTCTCTTTACAGCACCAATGGCGCTATCGCTCCCATTGCAGACATGGTCGCCGCCGCCGAAGCCGGTGGCTGCGCCATCGCCGTCGACGAAACGCACGCCTTCGGCTGTCACGGCCAGGACGGCGCCGGCCTGGTCGCCGCCCTCGGTCTGTCGGATCGGGTCCATTTCCGTACGCTCGGCCTGTCGAAAGCCATGGCGGCGCGCGGCGGGCTTATCGCCTGCTCGACCGAAAATGCCGAATATTTCCGCTACGAGGCGCGCTCGATGATCTTCTCGACCAGCGTCCTCGGCTACGAGGTCGCCGGCTTCGACGCGGCGCTCGACATCATCGCCGAAGAGACGTGGCGTACGGACATCCTCCACAAACGCCACGCCGCACTGAAGGCGGCCCTTCTGGACGCCGGGATCGACGTGACGGACTCCGACAGCCAGATCATCGCCATCGTCACGGGCGACAATGCCCGCACTCGCGATTTCCGCGACGGCCTTATCGAACGCGGCGTACATGGCTCGGTTTTCCTGCCGCCGGCGACCCCGCACGGGAAATCCCTCATCCGCCTGACACTGAACGCCCGCCTGTCGGCGGCCGATGTGGAAAAAGTGGCGGATGCCTGCGCCGTCGTGACGGCACGGCTGGAACCCGTCCCCGCCTAGGCCGAATGCCGCCTGTCGGCTCGGCTTTAGCGTTGCGGCCGCATCAGGCCACGTACCGGCGAACCTCCGTCGACGTGCGCCAGTCCGCCAGCAGCGGGACATGCCCGCCGATGCCATGATCGCTCAGCGGTGCCGGCGTTCCGAACAGATAGCCCTGCAACGTCGTGCAGCCGAACTGGTGCAGCATCTTCGCCTCATGCTCGTTTTCCACGCCTTCGGCTGTGGTCGTCATGCCCAGGCTATCGCACAGCGCGACGATGGCGTGGATGATGGCGATGCTGTGCGGGCAGCCGTCCGCGGCTTTCGTCACGAAGCTGCGGTCGATCTTGATCTTGCTGAACTTCGCGCGCTGCAGATAGCCCAGCGAGGAATATCCCGTGCCGAAATCGTCGATGACCAGGCTGATGCCCAGCGACGACAGCCGGTCGAGTTCCGCCGCCGTCCGCGCGGCGGAGCGCATGAACACGGTCTCCGTCACCTCCAGCTGCAACCGCTCGGGCGCAAGGCCGGATGCGTCGAGGGCCGCCTCGACCCGGCGCGACAGGGTCCCGTCGAACTGTAGCGGCGACACGTTGATAGCAATGTCGATACATTCCGCCATCAGCGCCGCTTCCCGGCACGCCGTCTGCAGCACCCAGTCGCCGATCTCCGGGATCAGGCCCGCATCCTCGGCCAGCGGGATGAAGACATCCGGGCTGACCGCGCCGTCATCCGGGTGGTTCCAGCGAATGAGCGCCTCATAGGCGACCAGCCGCCGGTCGATGGCATCGACGATGGGCTGATAGTGGATTTCGAACTGTTCGCCTTCGACGGCCAGCTTCAGATCGGCGATCATCTTCCGCTTGGTATCGACCTCCGCCAGCATGGTGTCGCCAAAGAAGGCATGGCGCCCCCGCCCCGCCTGCTTGGCGGCGTACATGGCAAGGTCGGCGTTGCGTGCCAGCGCGTCGGGCTCCGCTCCGGCAATCGAATCCGACATGGCGATGCCGACCGAACAGCCCAGCGTCACGCGGCCGTCCATAACCGCGATCGGCGCCGAAACCCGCTTGATGATCTGCTTTGCGAGCACCGACAGGTCCTCCCGGCCGTGCCCCGCCCGCATGATGATGACGAACTCGTCGCCGCCCAGGCGCGCAACCATCGCGCCGCCGACCACGCCGTCCTGCAGACGCCCTGCCGTCTCGATCAGCACCTGATCGCCCACATGATGCCCGAACGTGTCGTTCACTTCCTTGAACTCGTCGAGGTCCACCATCATCAGCGCGAACGGCGCATCTGCGGCTGTGTGGCGATCCAGCCGCGCGCCCAGTATGTCGAAGGCGCGCTTGCGGTTCGGCAGGCCCGTCAGGGCGTCATGCTCGGCCGCATGACGCAGCTGCGCATTCATCTTCGCCGTCGCCCGATGCGTCTGCCGCGCCGCACGGATGCGGATGAGGACCAGCGCGAACGCCGCGAAGACCGCCGCCATCACACCGCCGACGATCAGCCGCTCCGTACGCTGCTGCGCCATGCTCAACTGCTGCGTCTTGCGCAGCTGCTCCCCCTCCAGCCGCGCGATGCGAAGCTCGCTGTTCTTGCTGTCGAACCGCGCCGCCAGCAGCGCCTCGCGCGTGCGCTCGGCCAGATTCTCATCTTCCCGTTTCAGGCGATTATGAGCTTCCACGTGCCGGACGGCGTCGGCCGCGTTGCCGGCGGCACCGTAAATCTGCCAGGCCGCCTCATGCATCTCCTTATACTCGACCGTAGTCGTCGAGATATCGATGCCTTCGAACGCGCGGTCGACGAAGGCCTTTGCCGCCACCTCGTCGCCACGCGCATGGGCGAGCCGCCCCTGCAGGACCAGCAGCGCATCGGTCCAATAGGCGTTGCGGCCGTCGTCGAGGGCGACCGACTGCGCGATCGCCCGGCTGGCGGCCTCCTGTTGGCCGACGATCAGGAAAAGGTCGGCGAGTTCGGCATTCAGAATTATTCTTAGAAAATCGCTACCTTTAGCCTCCGCGGCGGCCAACGCCAGCCGCCCGGAGGCGATGGCCTCGTCATATCGCTCCATCCGCTGCAACAGGTTTTTCCGCGTTGAGTGCAGTCCAACCAAAGCTGTCGCGTCCGTAATGTCGCTGGCAAACTCGTTCGTGACCCGGTCGGCATAGGCGAGCGCGCGGTCATAGTCGCCGGCATCGCGGTGCACGTTGCTGATCTGCAGAAGCGTCAGCGCCTGCTGACGGCGTTCCCCGATTTTCGCATAGATCTCATAGGCGCGATGAATGCTCTCCAGGCCCTCCGTCGTATTGCCGATCGTATTGGAAGCGACGCCGTATCGCGCCATGAGGTCGGCGTGGAGCTGAGAGCCTGGCGCCTGCGCTTCCGCAACGGCAATGGCTGCTTTCGCGATCATGATCGATGTCTTGGACTGCCCCAGAAACGCATAGGCGCGCGCGCGGTAAAGATCGGCTTCGGCCTGTGCCAGATCATCCGGCGGCGACTGTGTCGCGATCAGCCTCGATGCCGTCTCGGCATGTTCCAGGGCC
>JBCCAC010000387.1:0-2444 GCA_039815015.1 Pseudomonadota bacterium
ATCGGCGCCTCCGCCGGGGCGGGCGCTCTGTCGGACGAGGAAGAGGCGGCCGAATCCGCGCTCGCCTTTCAGGTACGCTGGGTGAAGGAGATTACCGGCAGCGACCCGAACCTGTTGTCCGTCATCAACGTTCAGGGCGACTCCATGCTGCCGACGCTGGGCGATGGCGATCCGATCCTCGTCGATCGCGGCGACGGCGCGGAACGGCTGCGCGACGGCATCTATGTCATGCGGTCCGACGACGCCCTGATCGTCAAGCGCGTGGTTCGCAATCCCGTCGCCAACCGGATCCGCATCGTCAGCGACAATGCGCTTTACCCCGACATCGGCGACTGCGGCCCGGCCGATGTCGATATTATCGGCCGTGTGGTCTGGGTCGGCCGGCAGCTGAAATAACGTCGGGATCGGTCATTTACGGGCACGCACGCCGCTAATGATCGCAAGGATGATGCCGGCGGCGAGACCGGCAATGAGTCCCACCGAAGGTTCGCCAAGAAAGATGCCGGTGACGGCACCGACGAGTATCGCCGTTGCGAGGAGGATGCCGGCGGCGCTCATATGCGCGTACGGCCTGCCAGATTCACCGCCGACAGCGGCGTAACGGAGTGTGGCCCCCCTGCACCTCCTGTCCCGGAATCGGACAGGCCGGTCAAAAATGGGGATGAGTTGTTAGCCAATATCGCATAGCGGCTCTCGGAAAGGACGACTGGCACGGCGCTTGCGGGGGCATGCGCAGACCAGCGCTCCGGGGAGTTCTTCATGCACATCCAGTCCGTAAACGATCGACATTCTTTCGACGAAGCCGCGATTCTCGTCGAGCGGTTCGGCGACGAAGCCGTCGTCGAAGCCGCGACCATCGCCGATGCCCATATGAAATCCGGCGACACGCCCAGCTTCGCACGCTGGCGGCAGGTCGAGCGCGCCGTGCTCATGCTTCAACTGGTCGACGTGGTCGGCGAGGTTCACTGACGACAGAAGACGCTGCCCGCGGCGGCGTCGAACCGTGCCGTCGCTTCAGTCTGAGGAGCGCGGCCAGACTGCCGGCCACCTGAGCCCTGACCTCGCGTTCATCGATACCGAGTTCGTCCTTGAGCGCACCCGACACCAGCGCGTGGCCGAGCGCCGGGAGCATCACCGCGAGCGTCACGCGCGCCGAATCGATCTTGCGGCGGCCCGGCACTTCGCCCGTGAGCGCATCAACCAGATCGCCGACCGCCGCATGAAACGGGGCCAGATCGGCAGGCTTTCCCGACAATTCGACCCAGGCGACTAAGCGGGTCGCCCCGCCCGGCCCGAAGGCATCGAACACGGTGTCGACGATCTCATCGACGGTAGCGCGCCGGTCGCGCAGCTCGCTGGCCAGATGTGCGACGATGCCGGTCAGTTCGCGCGTCATCATACCGATCAGCTCGGAGTGCAGACCGCCGACCGAACCGAAATGATGCGTGATGTTTCCGTGCGTCATGCCGAGCGCGCGCGCCACGGCCTTCAAAGTGACGGCCTGCGGCCCATCCGCAATCAGAAGGTGACGTGCCGCGGCCAGCGCATCGGCCCTGACATCGGCCGCAGCCCGGCGACTTTTACGATTCCTTATTGGCATGGGTGATAATTGCCTTAAAGGAGCCACATTATGACGACGACTCGCATAGACTATCCCCTCTCCATCTCAGCGTCGCATATTGACCATATGGGGCACGTGAACAATGCGGTCTATCTGTCCTGGGTGCAGGAGGCCGTCGTCAAGCACTGGGAAAAGTTCGCATCGAGCGAGGCGCAGGCGTCCTATCTGTGGGTCGCGCTGAAGCACGAGATCACCTATCGCCGGGCGGCGTTTCTGGAAGACAATCTGATCGCGTCGGTCGTTCTCGAGCGCGTGAACGGCGTCCGCGCCTTCTATCGTACGGCCATCATGCGCGGCAGCGACGTGCTGGCCGAGATCGAAAGCGTCTGGTGCTCGGTCGATGCCGTCTCGCACCGTCCCGTCCGGGTGGCGCGGGACATCGTTGCCGGATTTCTGGACGGCGGCGCGCCGCACGATGCCGACATGGCCAGCGCGGCCTGACGGTCTGATACCGGCCCAGATTTTGTTCCGAGCGCCGGTCTAGGCGCGGGGCGCGTATGCCGTCAGACGATCGGCCGTAACGGATGCTTCGTTTCCGTCACGCACATCGACGCGCGCGGCGTCATCCTCGCCGCGCAGTCGCTTCAGGACCGCCAGGCCGCCCATGACGGCCAGACCACCGAGCGCCACGCCGCGAAACCGTCGCGAGACGAGGCCATAGCCGATGGCAGCCCCGATCGGGCCGCCCACCTTGGTGCCGATCGCGTTTGCCGCCTTGCGGCCGAGAGCTGCGCCGATGACCTATTGGGTGCTGTTGCTCTTCTCTCTCCCTATGCTGCTGGCTGTCTCCAAGGATGGCCCGACAAGCGAGGCCGCGCTGAAG
>JBCCAC010000402.1:0-2243 GCA_039815015.1 Pseudomonadota bacterium
GGCGCTCTGGGCCATGATCGAAACGCCGCGCGGCATTCTTGCCATCGACGAGATCGCCGATGAGCTGGCGGCCGGGACAGGAACGCCCGGCCTGGTCGTCGGCATCAACGATCTGGCGCTTGCCATGCAGGCTCGCCTCGATGCCGGGCGCAGCGCCTTTCGCCTCGCATTGCAGGTCACGGTGCTGGCCGCGCGGGCGCGCGGGCTCATCGCGCTTGACGGCGTCTGCAACGCGATCGGCGACGAGGCGCGGCTGCGCGCGGAGTGCGAGGACGGCCGCACGCTCGGGTTCGATGGCAAGACATTGATCCACCCCGGTCAGATCGAGACGGCGAACGCGGTATTCTCGCCGAGCGCGGCGGAACTTGCCGAAGCGGAAGCGGTCATCGCCGCCTTCGACGCTGCGCCAGACGCGGGCGTCCTCAAGGTGGATGGCCGCATGGTGGAGCGCCTGCATCTAGAGGCGGCACGGCGAATTGCGGGCGGCGCGTAACTGCCGACATGTGGATCCGCCGTTCGGGCCGGCTGGCCTGACGCCACATAATGTTCCGTTTCTCGCGCTGACTGTTCAATTCATTCAATCGGCTGCCGTCATCGTGTCATTTGCGAATGAGATTCAGACGCGCGAGCGCCTATCGCGCTCAATCCAGCGATATTTCCGCATTTTCTACAAAAGATGTTCCGGGCGATGATACAACGGGATGTATCAATGCACTCTGCGGACAAGTTAAAAGGATGCATTCAATAGGAAATCACAGCCATGCATCTGCATCAGAGATCCGCCTTTCCCGACGATGACGTCGTCCAGCAGTTTGCCACGCCCGCATCGCGGAACGTAATCGGGAAGATCGCGACGCTGGTTCCCGCGACTGTCGAAACCGATCTTCGCTTTACCGCGCCAAAAAATAACAGTTGGACCCGCGCCGAAGAGAAGGCGGTCCTGGAAGCGATCGATGAAAAATGCCTGCGTGTGTCCTTCCAGCCCATTTTCGGTACCAACGGCAAGGCGATCGCGCTGACGAAATTCGAGGCGTTCTCGATCTGGGGCAATAAGGAAACCGGGCTGATCGCGCCGGAGCGTGCGTTTGAAATCGCCGAGCGGTTCGGGCGGACGAACGTTCTCAGCGACATGCTCCTGATGGAAACATTCCGCCGTTGCCAGGACCTGCCCTATCATATCGCCATCACGTTCAACTTGACGGAACAGCAATTGCTGCAGCCGGATCTCGTGTCGCAGGTGGTGCGGCGGGCGTCGGAGATGAAGTTCGACCTGTCACGGTTCGTCGTTGAGATTTCCGAAAAAATCATCGCGGACGATATGTCCGCCATACGCTGTCGTCTGCACGCCTTTCGCAATCTTGGCATTCAGGTCGCTTTGGATGATTTTGGTACCTGCGCCGCGGGAATCTCCATGTTAAGCGCGCTGCCGCTCGACATCGTGAAGATCGACAAGAGTTTGCTGCATGGCGCGCGCGACAATGATCTGCAGGTATCCGTGCTTTCAAGCCTCGTGCTGCTCTGTGGGCGACTGAACATGTCGACGGTCATCGAAGGTGTTGAATGTGTGAAGGATTTCACGATCGCCAAAACATGTGGCTTTAGCGAATTTCAGGGTTTCCATTTCAGTCGGCCGCTGACAATCGATCGCCTTGAACACAGTCCCGTCCTTCGATCCATTTTCGTCTAGGGAACGCGAGGCATGACTAATGGCGCGGAGCGCTAAATGGCGCCGGGCGGCGCCAGCAGGTCGCCGCTTGACCGCGCCATTGCCTATGCGCAACTGCATCTTCCCGACCCGCAACTGACCGTCATGAGCATGGCAGCCGCCGCGAACATATCGCCGGCTGCTCTCAAGCTGCTCTTCAAGACAAGGCTGCGCGAAACGCCGTATATGTTCATCCAGAGGCGGCGGGCAGAGCTGGCGAAGCTGATGGTCGACCAGACGGACTGGCCGCGCGACACGATCGCCATGCGCTGTGGCTTGCGAACGGAACAGCGTATGGCAATCGTCTTGCGGCGGATGTCAGGCCGAGCAGCCACCGATCATGCGCGGCACTGATCTGCCGCCATCAGACCATATGTTTGAATGCCTGAGTGAATTGCGTGTATTTGTCTAAGATTACATAAACTGATCACAATGGGTCCGATACTCGGCGCAGGAAGGTATTCGCCGACACCCCCAGAGAGAATTTGTCCAGCCACGGTGGCTGCGAAACCAGAGAATCTCGCCACTACATAGCCAA
>JBCCAC010000256.1:0-3994 GCA_039815015.1 Pseudomonadota bacterium
ACCGGACCCGATGGCCGCGAGAACGACACGCGGCTCTGGTCGGAGGTCGACCCCGCCCTCCCCGACCGCCGGATCGAGGTCCTCGGGCCGCCGCCGACCTCGGGCACGCGCGATGCTTTCAACGAACTCGTCATGCAGGCCGGCTGCGAACGTGTCCCGGAAATCGCCGCACTTGAAGAGACCGACGAGGCGCTGTTCGAAGAACGCTGCGTCAGGCTGCGGGAAGACGGCGTCTTCGTGGAGGCGGGCGAAAACGACAATCTGATCGTCCAGAAACTCGTCTCGAATCCGCTCGCCATCGGCATCTTCGGCTATTCGTACCTTGAGGAAAATCTCGACCAGATCGAGCCGCTGACGCTCGACGGCATCGCGCCCGGATATGACGCCATCGCATCCGGCGACTATATCGCCGCGCGGCCGCTCTACATCTATGCCAAGGGCGAACATATGCGCGCAAAGCCCGCCATGATTCCGTTCCTGGAGGAATATACCAGCGAGCGCGCCGGCGGTCCCGACGGCTATCTGAAATCCCGCGGCCTCATCGCCGCCCCGGACGCGGTGCGCGCCGCCAATCGCGACGCCGCGACCAATGGCACCGTGCTGGATCCGAGCGTACTTTAACCCCAGACTTCCAGATGGTTCTTGCGTTCGACGGGCCGTGCGGTCTTCAGATCCAGCATCGCCTCCAGCCCGGTTTCGGCGAACAGCGCGCGTACATCGGCATCGTCGCCGGCGGCCGCCTGCAGCTTCTGCAGGAGCCAGAAGCGATAGGGCATGACCGCGGTCGTCAGCTGGGTCCCGCGCCAGTCGAACGTCGCCATGCCGATGCCGCGCGCGGTGGGATCGTCCTGGCCGTTGGTGCCCGGTTCGATGTCGGGATGCTTGGCGAGCCAGTCATTCGCAAAAGCGACGTGTGCGCCAAGCTCGGGCAGATAGTCGTCGGCGATGAAGCGCATCAGCGCCTTCAGCGTCTCCGGCACGTCGGCCCGGAAATCACCATCTCCACCGCCGACCACCGGCCGGTTCATGCGTTCGGTCCAGCGAAAGACGCGCGGCGCGGTGCGCTTCATCAGGTGCGCGGGCGCCGGATCGCGGCCTAGATGGGCATATAGCGGCGCGATCAGACCATAATCGCCGCGCGACGGCCGGTCGCCGAGAAGGAAGGGCGTTTCCGCCAGATGCGCGCTGAACAGCGACAGGAATTCGCCGTAGCTTTCCTCGACGAGCGGCGCCGTTTCGGCGGAAACGCCGAACATCGCACCGGCCTTGCGCATTCTGCCGCTGGAGCTTTCGAAGAAGGGCGCGATCTGATCGGGCGGCATGACGCCCTGCATGGGCAGCGTGAACTCGTCGCGGATGAAATCGAGATTCTGGTCGTCGAAGCTCCAGCGATAGTGCATCGCCGCGCGCAGCAGCCCCTCGCCACCGAACAGTTCAAACAAAGCGGAGACCGCCCGTGCGACCGGCATGTCGGGCGTCGCACGCGGTGCCTCGGCCTCGAACCCGTCGATGATCGCCGCGCCGTCCTGCACCAGATCGCCCGAGGGCGTCTCCAGCACCGGAATGATCCAGCGCCCGACATTCGGGACGACGTTCTGGATGAAATCCGGACCGGCCAGCCGCTCCTCGAAGGGAATGCCCTGCGTCAGGAGATAGGAGCGCACCTTGCCGGTGTAGAGCGAGACGGGCATGCCCCAGAGAATGTGGCGCTCGTTCATAGGACGGCCTTTCTGAGTTTCGCCATGCCGCCGATCCAGCGGTCGTAATTTTCGGCTTTGTTCTTCATATAATCGCGCACCTTCGGATGCGGCGTGATCAGGAAATCGCCCGCGGCCATGGCGTCGAGCGTAATGCGCGCGACCTCCTCGGGCGACAGGATGCCGTCGATATTGGCACCGCCCTTCAACTCCTCATCGGGCGCATCGCCGAGCATCGCCGTCCTGACGGCCTGCGGGCAGAGGATGGAAACGCCGATATTGCCGCCGCGCACCGTGTAGGCGAGCGCCTCGGCAAAGCCGATGGCGGCGTGTTTGGAGACCGAATACGGCGCCGATCCGATCTGACTGAGGAGCCCCGCCGCGCTGATCGTATTCAGGAACCAGCCTTGTCCGCGCGAGCGAAAGCCGGGCAGCGCCGCCTTCGCCGCGACGATGTGCGCGAGGGCGTTCACATCGAGCGCACGCTGAAAATCGGCGAGCGCGGGCGAGGACGGATCATCGGGATCGGGGTCCATGCCGCCGATGATACCCGCATTGGCGGCGAACAGCGTGAGCGGCCCGGCCGCCGCCTCCACATCGGCGACCATCGCCGCGACCGCGGCCTGATCGGCAACGTCGATGGCGAAGGTCAGACCGCCGATCTCCGTCCCCGCCGCGGCGAGCGCAGCCTCGTCGAGATCGGCGAGCGCGACATGGGCCGCCCCGCGCGCCTTCAGCTCCCGCGCCAGCGCAAGGCCGATTCCCTTGCCGCCGCCGGTAACGATGGCGACGGCACCGGCGGGGTCGAAGAAAGTAGGAGGCGTGGTCATGCCTTTCCCCTCCGTGCAGGGAGGGGAAAGACAATAAGCTCCCTCACCGTGGCGCCATGCGGATGGCGCCGTCGATGCGGACATCCTCGCCGTTGAAATAGGAATTCCGGCACATCTCGACGGCGAGGCTGGCATATTCCGCCGGATCGCCCAGCCGTTTCGGGAAAGGAACCGAGGCGGCGAGCGCATCCTTCACCTGCTGCGGCGCGCCCTGCATCAACGGCGTGTCGAAGATGCCGGGCAGGATCGTGTTCACGCGAATGCCCTCCGACATCAAATCGCGCGCGATGGGTAGCGTCATGCCGACGACGCCGCCTTTCGATGCGGAATAGGCCGCCTGACCCATCTGGCCGTCCTCGGCCGCGACGGACGCGGTGTTGACGATAGCGCCGCGCTCATTGTGCGCGTCCAGAGCGTCGAGCGTCAGCATGCCCGCGGCCGACTTCGCGATGCAGCGGAACGTCCCCACCAGGTTGATCTGGATAAGCATGTCAAAGGCATCGATCGGGAAGGTCTTGATCGAACCGTCCGACTTCGACCGGCTGGCCGTCTTGAAGGCGTTGCCGGTGCCGGCGCAGTTGACGAGGATACGCTCCTGGCCATTGGCGGCGCGCGCCGTTTCGAAGCCCTTGTCGACGCTCTCGTCGCTCGTCACGTTGACGTTGCAGAATGTGAAGCCGTGGTCCGCCTCGGCCGCCTTCCCCTTCTCCTCGTTCATGTCGAAAATGGCGACCTTGACGCCATGCTCCTTGAGCAGCTTGGCCGTCGCGAAGCCGAGCCCCGAAGCGCCACCCGTCACGACAGCGGAAAGACCGTCGAGTTTCATCATCCATCTCCTTGCAGGTTGATTTTCGCGGTCCCTAGCGGGCGCGACGCGTTTCGCACCGCTCCGCGATTGAATAGGCCATCGAACAGGCCATGATCGCGCCGCTCATCCATCCGCCGGCAGCCTGGCGGCCGGAACCAGCGCGATCGTACGGTCGCGCCGCGCCTCGCGGATCGCGAGGTAGATCGCGCTGACGAGAATGAGCGCGCCGCCGGCGAAAGTCTCCATCGCCACCATTTCGGCGAACAGGACGACGCCGATCGCGATGATGAAGCCGAAGCGGACGAACTCGAACGGCATGATGGCGGTCGCATCCGCGATCGAAAGCGCCCGCACCATCGAACACTGGCCCGCGAGCATGAAGAGGCCAACGCCGGTCACGTAGAACCAGCCCTCCGCATCGGGCCAGGTCCAGACGAAGAGGGACGCGGCGAAGGCGGGTATGATGGGCAGGATGAAGCTCCATGCGACGATGGTCATGGGCCGGTCGCTCGCCGTCAGACGCTTGACGACCAACGACGCCATCGCATGGGCGAGCGCGCCGATGAGCGCCAGCCCGAGCGCGACCGTCAGCGGCTCCGACCAAGGCTGCAGTACGACGAGCACGCCGGCGAAGCCGACGCCGAGCGCGATCAGCCGGC
>JBCCAC010000248.1:0-4155 GCA_039815015.1 Pseudomonadota bacterium
CCGACGAGGAAGATGCCCACACCCAGCCAGAGAAGAAAGCTGTTACCGAAATTACCGCGTTGCGGATCGGCCGGTCGCATCACCATGGCTGCCCCTTCTTCCCTTCGGCCCCGGCCCGTTTGGACAATGTTGCGGCAATTGCGCCGGCAAAGCCCGTGCAAAAACCATGCAAAACCTGCGCAAGGCCGTAACAATCATTGATATAGGTTGTATTTACGCGATTTATTCGGCCGACGCCATGGGCCATGCGACGAAATTCACATTCGGAGTGTCAAGCAGACCGACACTTTCAATCATATGACGCCGATACGAAATAGAGCCCGTCGGGCGGCGCGTTGTGGCCGAGCGCGGCCCGGTCCCGCGCGGCGAGCGCCCGCGCCATGTCGCCCGGCTGCCAGCGCCCGTCGCCGACCATGACCAGACAGCCCGTGATCGAACGGACCTGGTGGTGGAGGAAGCTGGGCGCGGCGACGCTGATGATGACGCGATCGTCCCGGCGGCAGACGTCGATCGACGTCAGGGTCTTGACCGGACTCTTCGCCTGGCAGTGCGCGGCGCGGAAGGTCGTGAAATCATGCCGCCCGATCAGATGCGCCGCGCCCGCCTGCATCGCGGCGGCGTCGAGCGGCTTGGCGACGCGCCATTCCCGGCCCGCCGTCAGTGTCAGCGGCGCGCGGCGATTGCGGATCACGTAGCGATAGGCGCGTCCGGTGCAGTCGAAGCGGGCGTGAAAATCATCCTTCGTGAGGGCGCACTCCACGATGGCGACAGGATCCGGTCGCAGCCGCGCATTGAGCGCCTCCATCAGGCGAAAGGCGGGCATGTCCTTCTCGATATCGACATGCGCCACCTGACCCAGCGCATGGACGCCGGAATCGGTGCGTCCGCAGCCGAACAGCGTCGGTTTCGCGCCGACGACAAGGCCCAGCGCATCCTCGATCGCCGCCTGCACCGTCGGCCCGTGATCCTGACGCTGCCACCCCATGAAGGGGCGGCCGTCATATTCGATAGTTAGTCTGTAGCGGGGCACGACGTGATCCGTGCGGGAAACGCGAAGCCGTTCAGAAGGTCGTCGATCCCCATCGGCCGCTTGCCGGGCCGTTGTACCAGGGTCGGTGCGATTCCATTCGTCCCGCACGCGATCTGCCGCCCGCCCGACAGAACGGTCCCGGCCGGGGCATCGATGCCATCGACGCCATCGACACCATCGACAAGGGTCGCCGCCAGCACCTTGATCCGTTCGCCATCCACGTCGATCCATGCCCCCGGCGCCGGATTGAAGGCGCGGATGGCCCGTTCGACGTCTACGGCGTCCGCGGTCAGGTCGAGTGCCGCTTCCCGCTTGTCGATCTTCGCAGCGTAGGTGACGCCCTTATCCGGTTGCGGCGCGGGGATGATCTGCTCGATATCCGCCAGCGCGGCGACGCACGCCTCCGCACCGACCATCGCCAGCTCACCGGTCAGCTCGCCCGCCGTCTTGCCGGCGATTTCGACCTGCCGCGTCAACAGCATGTCGCCCGTATCGAGCCCCGCGTCCATCTGCATGATGGTGACGCCCGTCACCCGGTCCCCGGCCAGGATCGCCCGCTCAACCGGCGCCGCCCCGCGCCACCGGGGCAGGAGCGAGGCGTGGATGTTGAGACAGCCGCGCGCCGGGGCGTCCAGCACGGCTGACGGCAGGATCAGGCCATAGGCGGCGACCACGCCGACATCGGCACCAAGCGCGGCGAAGTCAGCCTGCACAACGGCGTCTTTCAGCGTGGCGGGATGCCGAACCTCGATGCCAAGTTCATCGGCGCGCTGGTGGACGGCGGTCCGCTGTACCTTCTTTCCGCGCCGGGCCGCACGCGGCGGCTGTGTGTAGACGGCAACGACCTCATGTCCGGCGGTCACCAGCGCATCGAGCGCCGTCGCGGCGAACGGCGGCGTGCCCATGAAAACGATCCTCATGCCGCGGGGCCTAATGCCCCCGGGCTTTCGGCGCCACCTCGTGCGGTATTGCGCTCATGGAGACCGGAAATGCCGGCAGGTTCAGGAACCGCTTTCCTACAGTGCACTCGTTCCGGCATTGTACGGTCATGCAGAATCCATTCTATGAATCAGCTCCTTACTCATGCCGAGAGGCATCGCGAGAAATTGTAAAACGCGTGTGACCCGTGTGACCCTGAGGCCTGTATGACCCTGAGGAGCGTCACGATGTTGCCGCAACGCACCATCCTTGGCAGACGCGCGTCCATGACCGACATCTCCAAGACCTTCGATCCCGCCGCCATCGAAACGCGCTGGTACGCCCATTGGGAAGAATCGGGCGCCTTCCGTCCGGAGCGCCCGGAGGCGGAACCCTGGACGCTGGTGAACCCGCCGCCGAACGTGACCGGCAACCTTCATATCGGTCACGCGCTCGACAACACGCTGCAGGACGTTCTCGTCCGCCACGCGCGCATGACTGGCAAGGACGCGAAATGGGTCGTCGGCACCGACCATGCCGGCATCGCGACGCAGATGGTGGTGGAGCGGCAGCTGGAAGCGAAAGGCGACAGGCGCAGCAACTACAAGCGCGACGAATTCATCGAAAAGGTCTGGGACTGGAAGCGGGAATCCGGCGGCAACATCACGCGCCAGCTGCGCCGGCTCGGCTGCTCTATGGACTGGGCGAACGAACAGTTCACCATGGACCCGCATTTTGCCGAGGCGGTGACCAAGGTCTTCGTGCAGCTGTATGAGGACGGCCTCATCTACCGCGACAAGCGGCTGGTGAACTGGGACCCGGGCCTGAAGACCGCGATATCCGATCTGGAGGTCGAGACGCGCGAGGTGAAGGGGCATTTCTGGCGCTTCAGATATCCGCTGGCGGACGGCGCGACACTGGCGAACGGGCAGGATTATATCGAGGTCGCGACGACGCGGCCGGAAACCATGCTCGCCGACATGGCGGTCGCGGTGCATCCGGACGACGAGCGCTATGCGTCGGCGGTCGGCAAAGAGATCGAGCAGCCGATCACCGGCCGGCGGCTGAAGATCGTGGCCGACGAACATGCCGATCCGGAGCTCGGCTCCGGCGCGGTGAAGATCACGCCCGGCCATGATTTCAACGATTTCGACGTCGGCAAACGCGCCGGGATCGCGCCCGCTGACATGCTCAACATGTTCGATCAGGACGCGCATGTCGTGCAGACGGCGGATGGGCTGGTGCCGGACGAGTTCCTGATGCTGGAACGCTTCGCCGCGCGGGAGGCGGTCGTCGCACGACTGAAGGCCGATGGTTTCCTGATCCCGCATACCATCACGTCGAAGGACGGCGAGACCGAAGAGCATGACGCCGAGCCGCGCACGATCCAGACGCCCTATGGCGACCGCTCGAACGTGGTCATCGAACCCTGGCTGACCGACCAATGGTATGTCGACGCCGAAACCCTCGCCAAGCGCCCCATGGAGGCGGTGCGGTCGGGCGAGATCGAGATCGTCCCGAATACGTGGGAAAAGACCTTCTTCAACTGGATGGAGAACATCCAGCCCTGGTGCATTTCACGGCAGCTTTGGTGGGGGCACAGGGTGCCGGCTTGGTATGGGCCTAATACCGATTACATCGAAGAAAACAGTCCAAGTGGACTGAAAACGTATTCGCCAAACCCGAACATCTTCGTCGGGCATTCCTTTGATGATGTGCGTGATGAAGTTGCAAAGTTTTACGGAGTAGAGCCAACAGAGGTATTTGAATTACCCGATGACGTAAATCAGCCAATAACTGGGACGGGACTGATACCTATTTGGCAGGATTCCGACGTCCTCGACACTTGGTTCTCCTCCGGTCTCTGGCCGTTCGTCACGCAGGGCTGGCCCGATACCGACGTGAAGGCGCTGGAGCGCTATCCGAACGACATTCTCGTATCCGGCTTCGACATCCTGTTCTTCTGGGATGCGCGGATGATGATGCAGGGGATGCATCTGCTCGGCGACGTGCCGTTCAGGCGGCTTTACCTGCACGGGCTCGTGCGGGCGGCCGACGGGCAGAAGATGTCCAAGTCGAAGGGCAATACCGTCGATCCCATCGGGCTGATCGGGCAATAGAACCGGACGAGGATCCGGGCGTGCTCGCAGTCAAACGTATGTATTCGTATTACAAAACTTACGGTTATGAGAACACGATATGCATGC
>JBCCAC010000428.1:0-1716 GCA_039815015.1 Pseudomonadota bacterium
AAAATGCCCAGCGTGGCGGCGATGTCGGCATAGGCGGAGACGCCGCGCAGATCGCTGTCGATGATGCGATCGGCCAGCAGAACCGTGACGGGATCCGCGCCGCCCGGCCCATCATCGTCGGTCGTAACGACGTTCGCAACGTCGATCTCCTCATCCCGGCCGTAGATGGCACCGCCAATGCCGAAATCGATGCCGCCCGCGTCGAAATCGATGCGAACGTCCTGACTGCCCTCCTGCAAGCGTTCCTCGGCGACGCGCACATTGCCACCGAATTCGAACGCGCCGATCGGCGGCAGGATGCCCGGCGCGGGCGGCGGATCGCGGCCGTCGGTAAAATCGATCGCCGAATCCTGATCGGTATCGACATAACCGCTAAGGAGCCGCAGCGAGGCGTGCTCGCCCTCCAGAAGGAAATCGGACGTCAGGAAGAAGGTGTCGGATTCGGTACCCAGGCCGAACTGCGCCTTTTCGCCGGAAACCCCGACACCGCCGAAGGGTGCGATGGGATCACCGTCGTCTTCGGAAAAGCCCGTCGTCGCGAAGCGGTCGTCGCACAGGCCGTCGCAGTCGAAATTGATGAAATAATCGGATTCATCGTGCAGGAAGCCGAAGCCGATGTTCCAGTCGACGCGCTCCGACGGCGTCAGGCGGATGGCGAGGCGGCCACCGAACCGCTCCTGCTCGTTCAGCTCTTCGCCGGTCGTCAGATTGTCGGAATAGCCTTCGTCCTCCAGGTAATAGGCGTTGAAACCGATGGCATATTTTCCGTTCGACGCCGGAATGTCGAACGCGACACGGCCGGAAAACTCGTCAAATTCGCCATAGGAGCCTTTGAACCGCCCGGTCACGCGCTCACCGGGCCGGTGCAGCCTTAGCGCCACCGCGCCGCCGCCGGAGGCTTGCGGAAAGGCGAGCGGCGCCGGTCCGCGCACCAGATCGATACGATCGGTGAGAAGCAGGCCGAAATGATTGGCCGTTTCCGTGGAAACCAGAATGCCGTCGACATAGGTGCCGACATCGCGCAGCCCGCGCATGGTGTAATCGACGCCCGACGCGAAGCCCGGCACGTAGGTCGCGACCGCGTTCGGCACCTGGGTGATGATCTCCAGCGGGTCGGTCAGATAGCGACGCTCCAGCTGATCGATGTTGAGTGGCGTCACGAACATACCGGCCGTCGGCGTCGGCAGTTCATCCAGGCCGACGGTCGGAAATGGGTCGCCCACAGGCCGCACGCCCGGTTCCTGAACCGGAGCGACAGCCGCATCCTCGCTGGAATCCTGCGCGGCGGCGGCACCGGCGACGCCGAGCGCCAACGTCGAAACGCCGAGGACGAAGAATGGACGAAAAGCCATGGAGGGAACATCCTGTAGGTGGGGGAACGGAGGCACAAGGCGGCGGGCCGCTGGTCTCTGTTATCGCACGCGGCCTTCCTGACAAGAGAGGCGACGACATGGCGAACTTGGCGATCATTCGGAACATATAAAGAACATGGTTGTTCTACCCCTGAAGGAGAATGCAACCATGGCGACCGAACATCCAAAGGCAAATCCGACATCCAATGCAGAGAAGAATCCCGATGATTGGACGACGGGCGACGAGGACATGACCGGCGCGCAGGCCAGCTATCTGAAAACGCTGAGCGAGGAGGCAGACGTCGACTTCGATCCCGACCTCAGTAAAGCGGCTGCCTCCAAACGTATCGACGAGCTGCAGGTG
>JBCCAC010000235.1:0-4346 GCA_039815015.1 Pseudomonadota bacterium
CGAACAGCGTTCCCTGCGGGCCGCGCAGAACCTCAAGCGACTCGATGTCGAAACTGTCGAGAAGCTGCCCCGTATTCGTGCCGATGAAGACGCCATCGACGACGACGCCCACGGCCGGGTCGAAGCTCTTCTCGATATCCTCGAAACTGATGCCACGGATGGAGATGGCGGCCGCGGACGGACCGGCGTTCACCTGATCGACGACCAGGCTCGGCACGCGGCCGGCAATGTCGCGGATATCGTCGATATTCGCCTGTTCCAAAGCTTCTTCATCGAGTGCGCTGACGGCGACCGGCACGCTCTGGATTGACTCGGCGCGGCGGGTCGCCGTGACGATAATCGTCCGCAGCCCGTCCTCCTCTTCTTCCCCGAGCATCAGGTCGGCATTATCGTCCGCCTGCACGGCATCGCGCGGCGCGACATCGTCGACGTCGGTGTCCTGAGCGGACGCGGCGGCCGGCAGTCCAATTGCCAGCGCGGAACCAAGCAGAAGCGCACATTTCGTCATGGTGATCCTCCCCGATCGGCCGGTTTTCCGGCTCTGATGGGCATAGTGACGCGGGGGGCGGCTTCAGGAATTGACAAAACTGTCAGTCGCTCTCGCCGGGCCGAGCGCAGAGCCTCGCACCTGAGGAGGATGGCGTCATGACGGGATCACTGCGGCCGGACGAACGACGCACCTTCTGCCGATTCTGCCACGCCAATTGCGCCATGATTGCAACCGTCGAAGAGGGACGTGTCACCGGCGTCAGGGGCGATCCCGATGACCCCATGTTCGGCGGCTATACCTGCGTAAAGGGCCGCGCGCTGGCGGAGGCACATAATCGGGACAGTCGCCTGCGGTCGTCGCAGAAGCGGCGGGAAGATGGCGGCTTCGAGGCCATCGCGATGGACACCGCGCTCGATGAAATCGCCGACCGCCTGCGCGACATTATCGAGCGCCACGGCCCGGGTGCGGTCGCGGTTTATGCCGGCACCTATGCCTTTCAGAACAGCGCCGCGATGTTCGTCGGTCAGGGCTTTCTGAAGGGGCTGGGCAGCCATCAGTTCTACACGTCTGTGACGCTCGACCAGCCCGCCAAGGTCTACACGACCTTTCGCATGGGATCATGGTCCGGCGGCCTGCAAGGGTTTTCGGGCGCCGACGTCGCCATGTTCATCGGCAACAATCCCGTCGTCTCGCATTACGCCCCGCCGGGCGGCCTGCCGCCATTCAGTCCCAGCCGGCGCCTGCGCGACGCCATGGATGCGGGCCTGAAGCTGATCGTGATCGACCCGCGCACGAGCGACGTCGCGCGCCTCGCCGATGTTCATCTACCCGTCGCACCCGGCGAAGACGTGCCGCTCCTCGCCGCGATCATCAACACGATCCTGTCCGAAGGTTTGGAGGACCGGGCGTTCGTCGCCGATCATGCCGCCGATATCGACGGGTTCCGCACGCTCCTCGCCCCCTTCACGCCCGAAGCGGTTGCGGAGCGTTGCGGCGTCGGCGCGGCAGACATTCGCAAGGCGGCGCGCCTCTTCGCCGCCGGGCCGCGCGGTGCGGCCGTCACCGGCACCGGTCCGGAAATGTCCGGGCAAGGCACGCTCGTCGAGTGGCTGGTCATGAGCCTCAATATCGTCTGCGGCCGCTTCGCCCGCGCGGGAGAGCCCGCACCCGTTCCGCGCGTCTTTACCGCGAACGCCCCCCGCCGCGCCGCCGTCGATCCGCCCATGCGTCTTTGGGGCGAGGGCTTTCCGGCCTCGCGTTTTCGCGGACTGACCGCGCTTGGCGAGGAAATGCCCTGCAACGTTCTTGCCGACGAGATCCTGACACCGGGCGCGGGGCAGGTCCGCGCGCTGATCAACATCGGCGGCAATCCGGTGAACGCCTTTCCGGACCAGGACAAGATCGTCCGCGCGCTGGGCGATCTCGACCTTCTCGTATCGATGGACGTGACCATGGCGGCGACCGCCCGCCGGTCGGACTATATTCTCGCGCCGGCCATGTGTCTGGAGCGGGACGACATCACCAACCTTTCCGAATGGTGGTATGAGATTCCCTATGCCCGTTATACGCGCGCGCTGATCGACCCGCCAGGCGATCTGATCGACGAGTGGGAAATGTTCTGGGGCCTCGCCAGCCGCCTCGATAGCGAGATCATGCTGGCCGGCGGCCCCCTCCCGACCGATCGCAAACCGTACAAGACGGAGGTCCTCGACCTGATCAGCGCCGGCGCGCTCGTCCTGCCGAGCGCGGTTCGCGGCGACACGCCGGATGGCCGGGCCAAAATCTACGGCGGCGCCCATCCGGTCGTGGAGGCGGCCGACGGCGCGAAGTTCGACCTGATGCCGGACGAGACGGCGGCCGAACTGACGGCGTTTCTGGACAAGCCGGCTGAGCGGGAACGGCCGTTCCGGCTCGTTTCCCGCCGCACGAAACACCGGTTCAATTCGACCGGGCACGACATCACCTCGCTCCGGGCGAAACGGCGCACCAATCACATACATATCCATCCCGAAGATCTCGCGGCGCTGGGGACGGTCGACCAGGCGGACATCCGCATCGCCTCCGCACATGGCGAGATCACCGGGGTCGCCCGGGCGGACGACGCCGTCCGCAGGGGCACGGTGTCCATGGCCCATGGTCATGGCGACCCCGCTCCGGGTACCTGCGAACGCGATGCCGGGGCCAGCACGAACCGCCTCGTTTCCGAAACCGAGGGCTATGATCCGATCACGGGCCAGTCGCGGCAGAGCGCGATGCCCGTGGCGCTCACGCCCGTCGCCGCCGACTGACAGTTTCATCAGACGATCAGTGCCGCGCCGCCCGTCATGGTGCGCCGACTTGCAGTGCGATGTGCGGAGGTCCGATGCAACTGTCCCGTGACGAACTGAAGGACGCCTGGCGGCGCATGATGCGCATCCGCGTGTTCGAGGACCGGGTGGCGGACGAATTCGCCGCCGGCAACATCCCCGGCTTCGTCCATCTCTATGCCGGGCAGGAGGCGTGCGGCGTCGGCATGTGCATGAACCTCTCCGACGAAGACTGGATCGGCTCCACCCATCGCGGCCACGGCCACTGCATCGCCAAGACCGTCGAGATCGAGGGCATGATGCACGAGATCATGGCGCGGAGATCAGGGGTCTGCGGCGGCAAGGGCGGTTCCATGCACATCGCCGACATGGACAAGGGGATGCTGGGTGCGAACGGCATCGTCGGCGGCAACCCGCCGCTCGCGGTCGGCGCGGCGCTGACCGCCAAGACGAAGAAAACCGGCAATGTCGCCGTCAGCTTCGCGGGCGACGGCGCCTCGAACCAGGGGACCACGTTCGAGGCGATGAACCTCGCCGTCGTCCTGAAACTGCCCGTGATCTTCGTCGTCGAAAATAACGGTTATGGCGAAGGCACCGGCGCGGATTACGCCATCGGTACCGACGATGTCGCAAAGCGCGCGGAAGGCTTCGGCATGCCGGCGGTCAGCGTCGACGGTACGGATTTCTTCAAGACCTACGAGGCTGCGCGCGAAGCCGTCGAACGCGCCCGCACGGGCAACGGCCCCAGCTTCATCGAGATGGTCGCCATGCGTTACCGCGGTCACTTCGAGGGCGACGCGCAGGTCTACCGCGCCGCCGACGAGGTCGACAATCTGAAGAGATCGAAGGACCCGCTCGCGATCTTCCGCAAACGCGTGACCGAGGCCGCCCTTCTGGAAGACGCCGACCTCGACGCCATCCGCGCGGAGGTCGAGCAGGAAATCGAAAGCGCGGTGACGAGCGCCCTCGCCGCCGACACGCCCACCGAGGCCGATCTGGAGACCGATGTCTATGTTCGCTACGGATAATTCCTCCCCGGCACGGGGGAGAATCTGAACATGCCTAGGAAAACCGTCCGCGAAGCCATATCCGACGCGCTCAAGGCCGAGATGCGCCGCGACGAGGACGTCATCATCATCGGCGAGGACGTCGCCGGCGGTCAGGGCGGTTCGGGCGACGTCGATGCCTATGGCGGCGTCATGGGCGTCACGAAGGGTCTGATCGGTGAGTTTTCCGACGCGCGCGTCATCGACACGCCGATCACCGAAAGCGCGATCATGGGCGCGGCGGCCGGTGCGGCGCTCACCGGCCTGCGCCCCGTCGCGGAATTGATGTTCGTCGACTTCTTCGGCGTCTGCTTCGACCAGATCTACAATCAGGCGGCGAAGTTCCGCTACATGTTCGGCGGCAAGGCGACGACGCCGCTGACCATCCGCACCATGATCGGCGCCGGGCTTTCCGCCGCCGCGCAGCATTCGCAGACCATCTATCCGATCTTCACGCATGTTCCGGGCCTGAAGGTGGCGCTGCCATCGAACGCCTATGACGCG
>JBCCAC010000407.1:0-2201 GCA_039815015.1 Pseudomonadota bacterium
CGACCTCGGTCGTCGCCGGCCGGGAATTGCTGGCGCGGCAGGTCGCGCTTCTTGATAGCTTTGACATACGAAGGCTTCTGATCGTCGTCGGTACCGTGCCGGCACCGCTCGCCGCGCTCGGCGCTGCGTGGCGCGAGGCAGGGCGACAGGTCGAAATGGTTCGCGACGCTACGGCGCTGGCTGCACTGCTGCCTGATACGGGCCGGACCATCGTCATGCGCGACGGGGCATTGTTTCGGAGCGATGCAATCAAAAGATTCGCGGCGCAGGCGGGAACGGTTGCGCCCGAGGCGGGGCTGATCATGACGATTCCGGCAGTGCACGATGCCGGCATGGCCAGCGATGCCATTGCGCCGGGAGAAAATGCCGCCGGTCTGTCACTCTATTCGAACGAAGCCCTGAAACGAGAACTGCCGCTCTGCGCCGACTGGGATGTCGAACTGGCGCTGCCGAGGGCGATACAGGGGACGGAAACGATCGAGAGTGTCCGTATCCCGGCTAACGACACGATCCAGCTCAGTGATATGGATAATGCGGTGGCGGCGCAGTGGTTGATGTCAGACGCGCGCCTGTCATCTTCGCGCATCGGATTTCTGCTGCGACCGGCTGTTCAAGCCCGCGTCGATTCCGCTGCGCTGCGTCTCGGGGCGACGGCATTGGCGGTCACGGCAATCCTTCCCTTCGCGCTGAACGAGCCTTTGCTGGGCGCTATTCTCGGTCTGGCAGCATCGGGGCTCGCAGCTTTCGGAACCCGGCTGACTGCGCTTACCGATGCGCCCAGCCGGCAAGAGGCCAGGCCATGGCGCCGCGCCATAGCGAGATTGACGCCATGGCGAATCGAACCCTTTTGGTACGGGGCCGCTGCGGTCGCGCATGGTCCGTCACCGATAGCGGTTATCATGACGGCGATGCTTGTCGCCCTGATCGGGCTGGAGCGGCGACAGTATCGGATTGCGACAGGGCTGAATGCGCCGCCTGGCCCTTCCGTGGATAGTGGGCTGCCCTTGCGGCTTCTCGCACTCCTGATCGCAGCCACCGTCACGATGCCGGTCTGGGCCATCCTGTCCGGACCGGTTTTTGTCGCGCTGGCCTTGCTATTCTGGCGGCAACGTGGCTGTTTGAGAGTTGGGGACATCAAGCAGGTGTGACATCGGCCTCAAGGGCCTCGGCGGGAATCACAGGACCAGGTATGATGCGTTTATCCGCGCCTTTGCAACGGGCCGCGACGGCCATTGTCTTTGCGGCGACCACGGCGCTTTGCAGCACGGCCGCGATGGCAGGGCCCTGGCTGGAACCGGGCGACCGTCAGGTCCGCCAGGATATCGAGCTCCTGAAGGCACATGGTCTGATCTACGGCCCGCTCGACAGCTGGCCGATCCCGTGGATGCAGGTCTCGCGTGGCCTGGAGACCGCGCGGCAGACGGCGCAGCCGCCGCATATTGCCGCCGCCGTCCGACGCCTCGAAACGCTGGCACGGCGCGAGGAGCAGGGGCGCCGTGTAGAGGCGCGACTGCGCGCGACCAACGAACCTGACAAGCTCCGCGATTTCGAAGACAGCGCGCGCGAGGATGTCGATGTCGACGCCGAAGTCCAGTTCGACACCGGTCGTTTGACCGTCGTCCTCGGCGGCGGCTACCGCGAAGATCAGGACGGCTTCGACGGGCATGTCGAGAACAGTTTCCTCGCCTACGCTGCAGGAAACTGGGCGCTTTACGGCGGTTATGTCGAACGTTGGTGGGGCCCCGGACAGGATACGACGCTCCTCTTTTCGACGAATGCGCGCGCCTTTCCGCAGATTGGCGTTCGCCGTCTGCTGCCCGCGCCGATCGACTTGCCGGTGCTCCGCTGGCTCGGCCCGGTCAGTTTCAGCGCGTTCGCCGGTATCCTGACCGAAGATCGAGAGACCAGCGGCTTCAACGATCCTGCGATCGTCGGCTTTCGCGGGGTCATCGAACCCGTCGAGGGTCTGGAGATCGGCTTCAGCCGCGGTATCCAGCTTTGCGGCGAAGACCGGCCCTGCGACGGCGAGACGATCATCGACGCGCTGTTTCCGTTCAGCGGCGTCGAGAATACCGGCACGCTGGACGAACCCGGAAACCAGCTCGCGGGGATCGACCTCGTCTATCGCTTTACGATCGGCGGCCTGTCGGCGAGCGCCTACACGGAGTGGCAGGCGGAGGATGAATCTGGCATTTTCGTCC
>JBCCAC010000292.1:0-3634 GCA_039815015.1 Pseudomonadota bacterium
CGCGCGGCTGCCGCCGATGCGGAACCAGTCCGGTCGGCTGTCTTCCAGAAGTCCGGCGGTGCAGGCATAGTCACCGTCCATATAATGTTCCGCCGCGGCGAGGATCGCCTTGCCGGCGCGGTTCGTCGCCTTGTCGAGACAGGCAATGTCGGGTTTCGACGCCAGCTTCGCAAGGAAGGTCCGCTCGCCGGCGCCGATGAAGGCCACGGCGGCGTGGAAATCGTTGAAATAGGACCGCGACGTGTAGATCGACGGCGCCCAGGATCGTGCGAGATCCTCGAACAGGGGCTGGCACTGCTGCCGGTTGGTATCGAGGAGCCGCATGCGCCACAGAAAGTCCGTCGTGTCGATGTCGGTCTCGGCCAGCGGATCGGCCTTCATGCGGATCAGCTCCAGGAAGGTGGCGACCGCGTTCGCGGTCTGGCCCTGCGCCTGGTAGGATATGGCGAGATGCCAGAAGACGTGCATGTTCATGCCCGGATTGGATTTCCAGGACGGCATCCGCTCTTCCAGAACCGCCACGACGGCATCGTGCCAGTCGCGCGTGTGATAGGCGTGGACGAGCGCGTGCAGGCCATAGATGTCGTCGGCATTGGTCGCGACCGCGGCGGCAGCGACGGCCTCGCAGGTTTCAGCGTCGCCATTTTCGATGGCGGCGAACGCGCGCATGCCGTCATAATAGCCCTGCAGCTGCTCGTCGGGTGTGACGGCCGCGGTGGCCATATAGTCCCGATAGCCGGCGGGATTGCCATGCAGGAAGTCGAGCATGTGGACCATATGAATGGCGATCACGTCCGCCGAATAGCGAGCGATGTGCTGCTGGAAGTGCCAGCGGGCCCGTGCGGCGTCGCCGCGACCCCAGCTGGACAGTCCGAGATAAAGTTCCGGAAAGGCGATGCCGAATGCGTTGACGCGAAGGGTCGCCAGAAGCTTGCCGGCGACGCCCGTGTCGCGATCGTTCATCGCCGACAGGAGGTTGAACGCCTTCATTGCGACCAGAAGACCGTCGCGCAGCGTGCCTTCGCCCTTTTCACAGTCGAGCGCAGGTGCCGGCACGGGACGCAGCGACAGGATCTGCGCCGCCAGAGCACGATCTATATTACAGAGGCCTGCGGCGCTGATATGCATCTGCCCTATCCTTACGGTTCGTCGAACGAAGCAACGTCGCCTCGTCCTTCATCATTTCGACCGGTGGTCTTCGATGGTTACGACCGTAGGTGAAGGAAGGCGCGGTATCTTCCCCGATCTCCGCTATCGTTGCATGATCGTGTCAGGATTTTTTACTGACACAATAATACCATAGTCATCACGTCTGCGGACGAGAGGAAATCATATGACCCGATCACTCCCCGGCCTGATCGCGGCCGGCCTGTCCCTCGCGCTTTCCGTCGCCGCGCCGGTTGCGGCCGAAACGCTGATCGTCGGCAACAAGACGGCAAACACGGTCAGCTTCATCGATCTGGCGACGGGCCGGGAGCTGGCGGAGGTCGCGACCGGGCCAGCGCCGCACGAGGTGGCGGTGTCCCCCGATGGCCGGCGCGCCATGGTCGTCGCCTATGGCGGTGCGTCGCTCGATCTTTTCGACGTGGCCTCGGCAACGCGGATCGGGACCTGCGACCTGTCGCCGAACAAGGCGCCGCACGGCATCGTCTGGACGAAGAGCGGTGCGATCCTGACGACGACCGAAGGGACGGGGACCGTGACGCTCGTGACCGCAGATTGCGAGCGGGCCGCCGCCATCGAAACGGGGCAGGCGGGCAGTCACATGCTCGCCGTCGACGAGGCCCGGGGCCGTGCTTACGTCTCCAATCTCCAGGATCGCAGCGTGACCGTCCTCGACCTGACGAACGGCAGCAAGATTACCGACTTCGATGCCGCGGAGGAGCCGGAGGGCATCGCACTGACGCCGGACGGCAATGAACTGTGGGTCGCCAATCGCCAGTCGAACAGCGTCTTCGTCCTGGACCCGGCGAGCGGCGAACGGCTGGGCAGCATCGACGTCGGGCAAATGCCGATCCGGCTTGCCATCTCACCGGACGGCGAATGGGCGGTAACGAGCGACCTGATCGACGGGGCGATCAGCGTCATCGACGTTAACAAGCGTCAGAATATACGCACCATCCCGGTGTCGGGAACCGCCGACAGCCGTCAGGTCACGCTGATCTGGTCGCCCGACGGCACGAAACTCTACGCTGCGGAGACCGCTCTTGCCCGCGTCGCCGAGATCGACTTTGCGAGCGGGGAGGTGCTGCGCCACCTGCTGGCGGGGGAGGGTAGCGACGGGCTGGGCATTTCGAACGTCGCGGTCGACGTCGCCGCGCTGCCGCTTCCCGAACCGGCGCCGGCGGCAAGCCAGTAGAGCTAGCCCGAGCCGATTTCCTTGCGATGCGCGGCGGCGAGTTCGACATAGCCCGCCGCACCGGCGCGGTTGCGCTCTATCTGTTCGGGCTTGAGCTTCTGAAAGAACTTCGCCGGCCGTCCGGCCCATAGTTCGCCCGACGGAATGCGCTTGCCGGGCGTCAGCATGGCGCCGGCTGCCAGCATGGCATCGGTTTCGATGACGCAGCCGTCCATCACGATCGCGCCGAGGCCGACGAAGCTGTGATCGTCGAGCGTGCAGCCGTGGATCATGGCCATGTGCCCGACGAGGCAGTCGGCACCGATGAAGGTGCCGTGCGTCTTTCGCGTCACGTGAACGACGCTGCCGTCCTGGATGTTGGAGCGCGGGCCGACGACGATGGTCTGTACGTCGGCGCGCAGGACGCAATTGTACCAGACGCTGGCACCCGCGCCGATCTCCACATTGCCGACGATCTGCGCGCCGGGTGCGATGAAGGCGTCGTCTGCGATGCGGGGACTGGTGCCGTTGAAATCATGCAGGGGCATCGCGGGTTTCCGGTCTGTCGATCACAAAGGTAACGTGCGGGCGGAGCGGGCTTCCCTCCGGAACCTTCGGATGTTCGAAGTCGAGGTCCGGCCTGTGCGTCATGCCGATGCGCTTCATGACCCGCCATGACGGTTCGTTGATGACGGCGGTAAACGAAACGATCCTGTCATGGGGAAGATTGCGCCACGCCCAGGCGAGCGATGCCGCCGCGCCTTCGCTGGCGAAGCCCTGCCGCCACGCGCTTCGGGCCAGTCGCCAGCCGATTTCAGGATAGTCATCCACCGGCGTCCCGCTGTGTGAACCGCCGAGGCCGATGAAGCCGATGAACGCGCCATCGTCTTTCCGCTCGACCGCCCAGAGCCCGAATCCGTCGCGGGCGAAGCTGGCCTCCTCGCGTTCGACCAGGGCGTCGCTCTCGGCCCTGCTCAACAGGGCAGGGAAATAGAGCATCACCTCGGGGTCCGCGTTCATGACCGCGAAGGGCGCGCGGTCCTCCTCACGCCATTCGCGCAAGGTCAGGCGTTCCGTTTCGATCCTCATGGAAACAGCGGTGCCTGTTCAAGGCCTGCGGTTTCGGCGAGGCCGAACATCAGATTCATGTTCTGGATCGCCTGTCCGGACGAGCCCTTCACCAGATTGTCGATGGCGACGCTGACGATGGCGCGGCCGGGGACCCGGTCGGCGAACGCGTTGAGGACGACGTGGTTCGAGCCGCGCACCATGCGGGTTGCGGGGGCCATGCCCTCC
>JBCCAC010000217.1:0-4670 GCA_039815015.1 Pseudomonadota bacterium
ACCGGCAGGTCTCGAAACCATAGACGCCGGCGGCAATTACGTGACCCCCGGCCTGATCGATGCCTCGTCCTCGCTCGGCATCGTCGAGGTGGGCGCGGTCCGCCAGACGAACGACCGCAGCGCAGGCGACAGTCCCTACAGCGCCGCACTGGACGTCGCCGCCGCGATCAACCCTGCCTCCACCGCCATGGCGGTCGCGCGGATCGAGGGCGTCACCCGCGCCGCGGTCATGCCGGCGCCGGCGGACGATCTGTTCGGCGGCATCGGCCGCGCGGTCAGCCTGGACGCGACCGACACGACGCCGGTCCTTCCCGGCCACCGCTATCTGACCATCGATTTGGGCGAGGGCGGCGCACGCCGTGCCGGCGGATCCCGTGCGGCGGCGTTCACGCGCCTTGCCGATGCGTTTCGCGAGGCGGACGCCTTCGCGCGCAACCGGTCCGGCTATGCGTTCGGCCGTACGAAAGACGCGCTCCTGACGCGTGCCGATGCCGAGGCGCTGGTCGATGTGATACGCGGACGCATTCCGGCGATGATCTCCGTCGACCGGGCCAGCGACATCCGCGCGGTTCTGGCGCTGAAATCCGACTATCCGCGCATGGACATGATCCTGACGGGCGTCGCGGAGGGCTGGCTGGTGGCGGACGAACTGGCGCGCGCGAACGTGCCCGTCATCGTCACGCCGACGCAGAACCTGCCCGCCCGGTTCGAGACGCTCGCGGCGACGCAGTCGAATGCCGGCCGTCTGGCCGCGGCCGGGGTGAAGGTCGCGATCACCGACGGCGCCTCGCCATCGATCAGCCCGCAATTGCCGCAGCAGGCAGGGCAGACCGTGGCGCAGGCGCGCATTCCCGGCGCCAGCGGCCTCAGTCACGAGGATGCGGTCGCGGCGATCACCGGCGTTCCCGCCATGATCCTCGGCCTCGACGATGCCGGGCGCATCGCGCGCGGCAATCATGCCGATATCGTCATCTGGGACGGCGACCCCCTGGAAACGACCTCCGCGCCGACGGCCATCTGGATCGACGGCAATGCCCAGCCGATGGAAAGCCGGCAGACGAAGCTCGCCGCGCGCTACAATCCGACCGCCCCGGATACGAACCTGCCGAAGCAATATTCGCGCGGGGAATAGTACGTCGGTGCAGTCGCAGCGGAGTGATTCGACGGGCTCAGGATGATCCTTAGCCTGTCGAAGGATCCGTCTTTGCAACGCGCGATGGCCGGCACATCTTTTCTCACCATTGCCGGGATTATTCGGAATTCGCGACGATGCGTCCCTAGACTGCGCTCGGGATGAGCAAGAAAATTTTCCCCTGAATTCATCATCCCGAGCGCAGTCGAGGGACGCACCATGTTGCGGCAGGATCACGCCTCCGCCGCCAGCCGCTTCAACTCATAGATCAGGTCCAGCGCCGCGCGCGGGCTGAGGTCGTCGGCGCGAATCTCATCCAGCCGGTCGCGCAGCGCATCTTCGTCATCGGTCGGTGACGAAGATGCAGCGAACAGCGGCAGGCCCTCCAGCCCGCCGGCGATGCCGCCGGTTTCCGCGCGCCGGTCCTCCAGCTTCCCGAGCACTTCGGCGGCGCGCGCGACGGTCGGTTTCGGCAGGCCGGCAAGTTTCGCGACGGCGAGGCCATAGCTCTTGTCGGCGGCGCCCGGCACGACCTCGTGCAGAAAGACGAGTTCGCCCTTCCATTCGCGCACCTTGACGGTCGCGAGCGCCAGCGACGACATGCGGTCCGCCAGCGCGGTCAGTTCGTGATAGTGGGATGCGAACAGGCAGCGCGCACCGATGCCGTCATGGATCGATTCGAGGACCGCCCAGGCAATCGCCAGCCCGTCATAGGTGGAGGTGCCCCGCCCGACCTCGTCCAGAATGACCAGCGAGCGGTCGGTCGCCTGATTTAGGATGGCGGCGGTCTCGACCATTTCGACCATGAACGTCGAACGGCCCTCGGCCAGATTGTCCGACGCGCCGACCCGGCTGAACAGACGGTCGACCGCGCCGATGCAGGCGCGTTTCGCCGGCACGAACGCGCCGGCCTGCGCCAGGATCGCGATCAGCGCGTTCTGCCGCAGGAATGTCGACTTGCCGGCCATGTTGGGACCGGTCACCAGCCACACGAAGCGGTCCCGTCCCAGGTCGCAATCATTGGGGACGAAGGTTCCCCGCGGCAGCGCCGCTTCGACGACCGGGTGCCGGCCGCTCTCGATCGCGAACGCCTGCCCGCCGTCGATGACGGGCCGCACCCAGTCGCGTTTCGCGGCGAGATCGGCGAGCGCTGCGGCGACGTCCAGCCGCGCGGCCGCCGCCGCGGTGCGCTCGATGGTTTCGGCATGGGCAAGGATCAATTCGCGCAGTTCGGCAAAATGTGACGCTTCGCGCGCCAGGGCCTGCGCCTGCGCCTGCGCGATACGGGTCGCAAGATCGGCGAGCGCTTCGGAATTGAACCTGACCGCATTGGCCAGCGTCTGCCGGTGCGCGAAATCCGACGCCGCGCCCATCAGGGCATCGGCATGTTTCGGCGCGACCTCGACGAAATAACCGAGGACATTATTATGCTTGATCCTGAGCTTCTCGACGCCGGTCGCCTGGCGATAATCCGACTCCAGCGCCGCGATATGGCGGCGCGCATCCTTCGCCAGGCTGCGATGTTCGTCGAGCACATGGTCATGGCCTTCGGCGATGAAACCGCCCTCGTTCACCGACAGGCCGGGTTCCGGGACGAGCGCGCGCGACAGGGCATCGGTCAGCTCGCCATGCGGGCCGATCGCGCCGATCAGATCGGTCAGCAGCGCCGGCGGTCCCAGGAAGGTACGGCGCTTCAGCTCGTCGCGAATGGCATCCGCGCGCGTCAGACCATCGCGGATCAGGCCGAGATCGCGGGGCGTGCCGCGCCCCGCCGACAGCCGCCCGAGCGCGCGTTCGATATCGGGAACGGCCTTCAGCTCGGCGCGCAGCCGGTCGCGCGCGTCCGCATCGGCGTGGAAGGCGGCGACGAGATCCAGCCGGGCCGCGATGGCCGCAGGGTCGGTCAGCGGCGCGCCGAGATCGGCGGCAAGCTGCCGCGCCCCGCCCGCAGTCACGGTCCGGTCGGTAGCGCCAAGCAGCGAACCCTTGCGCGCCCCGTCCGCCGTGCGCGTCAGTTCCAGGCTCGTCCGCGTCGCCGCGTCGATGGCCATGAAGCCGCCCGCCAGCTGCCGTACCGGCGGCCTCAGCCGCGGCACCGCCGCCATCTGCGTCGCCTCGACATAGGCAAGCAGCGCACCGGCCGCCGCCACTTCGGCGCGCGTGAAGTCGCCGAAACCGTCCAGCGCGCCGATATCGAAGCGCGCCTTCAAAGCCGACGCGCCTGCGGCGCTGTCGAACATGGTTTTCGGCTGCGGCGTGACCGGCCAGGATAGGGCCACGTTCCCGCCCTCCGCGACGATCAGCTCGGCGGGATCGATGCGCGCCAGCTCCGCCGCGCGTTCGTCCACCCCGACCGGCATGGTCCAAAAACCGCCCGCCGACATGTCACACCAGGCGAGCGCACCGCCCTGACCGTCGCCGCCGACCTCGGCCCAGGCCGCCAGATGGTTCGACGTACGCGCGTCGAGAAGGGCCTCTTCGGTCAGCGTGCCGGGCGTCACGATGCGGACGATCTCCCGCCTGACGACCGATTTCGCGCCACGCTTCTTGGCGGCCGCGGGATCTTCGGTCTGATCGGCGACGGCGACGCGAAAGCCCCTGGCGATCAGGCGCGCCAGATAGGCGTCGGCCGAATGAACAGGGACGCCGCACATGGGGATCGGCTGCCCCTCATGCTCGCCGCGTTTCGTCAGCGCGATGTCGAGCGCCGCGGCGGCGCGGGCGGCATCGTCGAAGAACAGTTCGTAAAAGTCGCCCATGCGGAAGAACAGCAGCGCTTCTTCCCCCGCGCGCGGGTCCGCCTCGGCGCGCACGGCCAGATATTGCACCATCATGGGCGACGCCGCCCGGGAGGCGGCTTTGGGGGCGGTTTTGGCGGCGGTCGGCATGGAGCCGCCTATAGGCGAGTCTTCACGCCCGCGTCATCAGGGAGACACGGCCACGAAAAAGGGCGCCGGTCCGATCGACCGACGCCCCCCGTTTTTTCCGATCTGGGACCGGCTCAGGCCTCGCGGCGGCGTGCCGCTGCGAGACCCAGAATGCCGAGGCCGAGGAGACCGAGCGCGCCCGGTTCCGGCACGACGAACAGCGATTCCACCAGGAAATTGTCGTTCGAATCCAGCGAACGGCCATCCGCGATGGCATCGCCGAAGCGGAACTCGGTACCAAAGATATCGAGACCGAACACGGATACGCCGCATTCCTGACCCTGTGCGCCGTCGTCATCGTCGCAGAACCAAGACGCATCGTCGATGCCGATGGCGTCCTGGATGAAGCCGAAGGAGATCTGGATGCCATCGACGATCAGCGCCGTCTCGTCATTCGAATCGACCTTCTCGAAATCGATGCGGTCGAGCCGGACACGACGGTTGAACGTCAGGATCAGCGTATCGTCGAAGCCGGAGCCATCGATATCGGGATCGTCGAGGAAGCTGCCGACGCCGAGGCCTTCGGCGGTCTGCGTGACCGAGCAGCCGAAGAGACTGATCTTCGAGCAGGTCGCCGTGACGGACAGGTTCGCCCCGAGTGCATCGAACGT
>JBCCAC010000038.1:0-11572 GCA_039815015.1 Pseudomonadota bacterium
CCGAAACCTGAAGCGCATGATCACGCTCCTCGGCAATGCAAGCAGCGCGAAAGGAGCGACAGCCTGAGAACCCAACCGCCAGCGCCGCACGTGCCGGCCATCCAACAAGAACGCCAAGCCAAAGACTCCTTCAACAGCCTCAGACATGAAGTAAACGCGGGTGGTGCTCTTTCGCCGCACGCGTTTACTTCATGTGTCGTTCCTACAGGGCTGGATCCAGCCATGCGTCATGCAGAATGAGCCACCCGCCAGACTCTATGTCGTCCACCAGCCAATGCGAACCCTACTCTGGGTTGGGCCATACCGGGTGACGGGCCTGGACGCTTCCGATGGATTGGCCGCCGTCGATGGGTAGGACGAGCCCGGTCTGGAACCCCGCGACTTGCGAACACAACCACAGCACCGCCTCTGCGACGTCGTCGGGCGACCCGACCTGGTGCATGGGGTGAAGCGGCGCCAGGACCGCACGGGTCTTGTCGTCGAACGGGTAGCTTCGCTTCGCCCAAATCTCCGTCTCGATCACGCCGGGGCATACGGCATGCACTTTGACGCCCCGCTGCGCGTATTCCAGCGCCACGCTCTTGGTCAGGCCGACGACACCATGTTTGCTAGCCGAATAGACCGGGCGTTGGGCGTCGCCCAGGATGCCGTCGACGGATGAGTTGTTGACGATGACGCCGCCCCGTTCGGTCATGTGGGGCAGCTGGTACTTCATGCAGAGCCACACGCCCTTGAGATTGGTGTCCATCACCGAATCCCAATCGGCTTCGGCGAAGCTGACGGTGTCGCCGCCGCCGGGGCGGCCGGCATTGTTGAAGGCGAAATCGAGCCGGTCATACGCGTCTATGGTTTTCTCGACCAGATTGGAGACGTCCTCGGCGCGGGCCACGTCGGTGCGGACAAACAGGGCCTTGCCGCCCTTGTCGCGGATGGCGTCGCAAACCGCTTCCCCCTGATCTGCGCGCCGCGCTGCGACGACGACCCGGGCCCCGCGTTCGGCGAAACGAAGGGCCGTGGCGCGCCCGATGCCGGAATTGCCGCCTGTCACGATGGCGACCTTTCCCTCGAAATCTGTCAAAGCTCTCTCCTCCTGCGGCTCGGACGATCGGAAAGACCGTCTGTTAGTCCACCAGTTCGTTGTTCTCGACCGCCACCTTCTGGCGCAGCAGGACCGGCTGCCAGAAGCCGGGCATATTGCCGAATTCGTCACCAGGGTGGCGCATATAGGGGCGATGGTCGTTGCCTTCGGCCAGTTCCTTGTTCTTGAAGTCTCGCCGGATCCGACGAGTTCGCAGGATGTCGTCCGTGCAGATCTCGTAGATGCACAGATACTCGCTGCGGCCCGGCTGGGGGTCGGCCATTCTGTACCGGCTGGCCGAGAGGTAGTCGGGTGTCTTCAGGGCGTCGGAGAGGTGGTCGGAATACCAATCGTTGTAGTCGTCGGCGACGCCCGGATTGGGGTCGGTCTCGACCAGGACGATCCACCGCTCCAATTCGGCGGCATTGTCCGGGAGCGGGTTCGACCGGCGAGCCACCCCTTGCAACAAGATCGGCGCCCAGACTTCGAAGGCTAGATCCGGCAGGTCTGCGAGACCCTTCAGACGCGCGGTATAGGCGGCGAGGGCCGTTTCGGCATCGACGGCACCCCCCGCAAGGTTAAGACGGGTGAGAAGGAGGTGGTCGCCGCGGCCCGAAACGCGCGGGTCGGTCTCAAAGAGAAAGACGCCCGTCACGCCGTTCCCTTTCATCACCGCTGGGAGGAGCGTGTCCCGCGCCAGGGCATTAAAGGCAGCCCGCTGCGAGTCTGCGCATCCGAATTCGTGGAGGATGATGTGATCGGTCATTGCGGACCCCCTTCTTTGCGGTCGGTTCTTTGCATCGGTGCTGTCATTTGCGTGATCCGGCCTCGGTGGACCCGGTTGCCGTGGCCAGGTCGTGGAGGTGGCAGGCCACGGCATGGCCGGGCGCTGCGACCCGAAGGGCCGGCGTGGTGGTATGGCACGGGGCGAAGGCATGGGGGCATCGCAGGCGAAAGGCGCATCCTGTCTGCGCTGCATCGCCATCGGGTTGCGCATCCGCCGGCTCAGGGACATTGGGTGTCAGCGCAGTCGGCGACGCGGCATCCATGAGTTCACGGGTAAAGGGATGCAGCGGATCGGAAAACACGTTCTCCGATGGCCCTGTCTCGACAAAGCGGCCGGCGAACATCGTGGCAACATGATCAGACAGGAACCGAACGCTGGCGAGATCGTGGGCCACCAGAAGGTAGCTCGTCCCCATGTCCCGTTGCAGCCGCTTCAACAGGTTCATCACCTGGGACTGAACCGACACGTCCAATGCGGAGACCGGTTCGTCCAGGACAATCAGCTTCGGATTTATGGAAATGGCCCGCGCGATGGCGACCCGCTGGCGCATGCCGCCGCTCAACTCATGCGGGTACGACCTGGCTAGGCTGGCCGACAACCCAACCGTCGATAGAAGGTCGGAGATGCGGTCGGCCAGGTCCAACTTGGTGACACGCTCATTGGCCCGGATCGGCTCGGAGATGATTGCGCCGATCGTCTGCCGCGGGCTCAGCGAACTGGTCGGGTCTTGAAAGACGGCCTGCACGGAACGGCGAAACCTCCGCTGCGTCTCGGGCGCCATTTCGAAGATATCCGCCCCGTCGAAGCGGATCGTGCCCGTTGTTGGTCGATCCAGGCCCAGAACCATCCGCAACGTCGTGCTCTTGCCGCAGCCGGATTCGCCGATGATGCTGAACGTGCTGTCGCTTTCGACGGTAAAGGAAATGCCGTCTACGGCTTTCGTCAGGTGTTCTGTCGGGCGGAAGATGGTTCCGCGCCGATCCGTGAAGGTACGGCTCAGATCCGCAACCTCCAGCAGGCAGCGGGTCTCGTTGGGCGATCCGTCAGGCATCGGCCGCATCCTGGGCGTTATCGGTCAAGGGGTGCCAGCAGCGATAGTGTCGCCCGTCCGGCGTTTCGGCGAGGGGCGGGCGGTCCGTTTGGCATTGGGGCGAGGCATGGGCGCATCGCGGCGCGAACGGGCATCCGGCAGGCGCGTCGAAGATCGACGGGGGCTGTCCGTCGATGGGTTCCAGCCATTCGACCTTCTGCGTTACATCCGGGATCGAGCGGATCAGCCCGTCGGTATAGGGATGGATGGGCGTGCGCAGAACCTCCTCCGTCCGCCCCGTCTCGACGATGGTGCCGCCATACATGACGGACACGCGATCACACATCTTGGCCACGACCGAGAAATCGTGACTGATGTAGAGAACCGAAAGATCGAGGTCGCGCTGCAACTGCTTGAGCAACCTGGAGAAGGAGGCCTCGACGGTCACATCCAACGCGGTGGTCGGCTCGTCCGCGATGAGCAGGCGCGGCTCGCAGGCCAGGGCGGCGGCGCTGACGACCCGTTGGCGCATGCCGCCGCTGAACTGGTGCGGGTACCATCCCACGCGCTCGGCCGGACGATTGATCTTGAGCAGGTCCAGCATTTCGATCGCTCTGTCCCGCCGCTGGACAGCGGACATGGCGGACCGGCCGCGGATCGCCTCCTCCACCTGGTCGCCGATCTTGAGGACAGGATTGAGCGCTGACATCGGATCCTGGAGGATCATCGCGACTTTGCCGCCACGCAGGCCGTCCTTGTAGTGCCCGTCCTCGGCATAGGCGCTGTCGCCGTCGACGCGGACACTGCCCCGCACGATGCGCGCGACCTTCTTCGGCAGCAGACCGACGACCGCGAGGGCCGTCAGGCTTTTACCACTGCCGGATTCTCCCACGAGGCCGAGGCATTCGCCCTTGGCGACATGCAGGGAGATGTCGCTGAGGGCCATGCCGATCTGCCCGCCCGATGCGATCTCCACCGTCAACCCGGAGATGTCGAGCACGGGGTCGTCGATCGGGGATGTGTGGGTCTCCTGCATGGTCATTCGTCTCCGCCGGACATCATTGGACCTTCGGGTCCAGCCAGTCGCGCAGCCAGTCGCCGATGATGTTCATGCACATGACGGTCAGGAAGATCGCCAAACCGGGCCAGATGGCGATCCACCAGGCGGTCGCCAGATGAATGCGCCCTTCGCCCACCATCAGGCCCCAGGCCGGCGATGGCGGTGGAATGCCGACGCCCAGGAACCCGAGCGCCGCCTCCAGCAGGATCACGTTCGCTGCTTGGAGCGTGGCGATCACCAGGACGGTGGGCATCACGTTCGGCAGGATATGCCGCCAGATGATCACCCGGTCCGGGCAGCCCGCCACCCGTGCGAGCGCGACGTAGTCGAAGGTCCGCAACGTCAACGTCTCGCCCCGCACCTGACGCGCGTAATACGGCCACAGAAGCAGGATGATGACGATCACGACGTTCTGTAGGCTGGGCCCGAGCGCGGCGACCAACACGATGGCCAAGAGGATGAGCGGGATCGATAGCGCCACGTCGGTGATGCGCATCAAGATCGCGTCCGTCCGGCCACCGAAGTAGCCTGCGACCATGCCGATCAGGGTGCCGATCACGCCCGAGAAGACGACCGCCAGGAACGCGACCCCGAGCGAGGTGCGCGAACCAAAAAGCAATCGGCTGACCATATCGCGGCCGAGTTGGTCGGCCCCGAGCAGATGATCGACGCTGCCGCCGTCGAGCCAGACAGGCGGCGCCATCCGGCTGGACAATTGGCCGACGCGCGGTGAGTCCGGCGCGATCAGGGGCGCGAAGACGGCCGCGACCACCAAAAGAGTCATGAAGCCGAGGGACAGCATGGGCGGCCGGGCCCGCCGGATGGCGCCAACTGCTTCGCGCATCGGCATGGACAGGGGCAGCCGCATCGATCAGCCCTTCCTCAATCGGGGGTCCAGTACGAGATAGGCAAGGTCCACCAGCAGGTTTGTCACCAGTACGAAGACCCCGATGAAGAGCACGACCCCTTGGATCAGAGGGAAGTCGCGCAAAAGGACCGCATCCACGACCAACTGCCCCAGGCCCGGCCAAGCGAAGACCGTCTCGGTGACGATGGACCCGGCGACGAGCGTGGCCAGAAGGACGGCCGAATAGGTGAAGACGGGAATGACCGCGTTTCGAAACGCGTGCTTCCAGATCACCGTGCGTTCGGACAGCCCCTTCAGGCGGGCCATCTTGACGTAGTCGCTCTCCAACGTGCCGATCATCGCCGACCTCGTGAGCCGCAGCATCCCTGCCGCCATTCCGGTGCCCAGGACGATGGATGGCATGACGAGATGGGCCAAACCGCCCCGGCCGCTGGTGGGCAAGAGGTCGAGCCAGATCGCGAAGACGACGATCATCAGAAGACCCTGGAAGAAGGCCGGGATGGATTGTCCGATCAGCGCGATGAACCGGGCGAACGCGTCGAACACACCGCCCCTATGGACAGCACTGTAGACCCCAAGCGGGATGGCGATGACCAAGCCCACGAGGAGGGAGGCGAAGACCAATTCTAGGCTGGCAGGAATCCTTTGGGCGATGAGTTCGCTGACCGGTCGCTGCGAGCTGATGGAAATTCCCAAGTCACCGACGGCCAGGCGCTGGAGGTACTTCACGAATTGCACGGGCAAGGCCTGATCCAGGCCGTATTCCCGACGCAGCATCTCGGCCTGCTCTTCCCCCGCGAAGTCGCCCAAGAGCGCGTCCATCGGGTCGCCGGAGATATGGGCCGAGAAGAACACCAGCGTCAGCAGCGTAAAAAGCGCCAGAAGCGATTGAGTCAGTCGGCCGAGGATGTATTTCAAAGGGTCGATCCACCCGTTGCTGGGACGATCCTAGACGCGGCGCCGCCCGCCCGAAACCGAGCGGCGCCCGAGGGGTTCGCCGCTATTGCGACAACGACATCCCCGCGAAGTTGTGGTAGGCATTGCCGGCCAGACCGGGCTTGCTCGGCCAATCGAAATTCGCCGCCGTAGCATAAAGATTGGCCGAATAGGCGACGCTCGCCGCCAGGTCGGTCTCCGCCAAGTAGTCGTTGAGCGCCGCGGCGTTCGCCTCCAGCTCTTCGAGGTTCTCGGCTTCGGCGCCGGCCTGCAAGAGGCGCGACAATTCCTCGGGATCCCCGAACATGTTGGACCCACCATTCGCACCGCCGATCAGGTTGACCAAGGTCGGCGCCCGGGTGAACCGCGGGGCGGCCCAAGTCCAGGCGTAGAAGGCCTCGCGGTTGCGCATCTGCCCGGTCAGGGTCGCGTAGTCGGTCGAAAGGCGCGTCTCGACGCTGATGCCAAGGCCTTCTCACGCGCCAGTCCCGAACGATCCTCCTCCAGCCGGTCTCCCTCGAATGTCTCGTTCAGCATCCGCTGATAATTGCCATAGGTCCGCGCCGCGTCGTCCTGCAGAATGCGGAGGACATCCTCCGCCTCCGGCCCTTCCAGCACATCGCCGCGGCCCTGGCGGTTGGTGGACGCCTGCGCCGCCAGATGTTCCGGCGCCGGTATATAGAACTCTTGGTCCATCACCGAATAGCGGGCGGAGTACTCATTCACATTGGCGGTCCGGTGCCGTATCCACTGACGCGCGACGAAGATCGGCAGCTTCACATGCAGTTTGATCTCGCACATCTCGAACGGCGTCGAATGGCGGTGGCGCATTAGATAACGGATCAGCCCGCGGTCGTCCCGGGCCTTGCGCGTGCCGGCGCCGTAACTGACGCGCGCCGCCTGCACGATCGCGGCGTCGTCGCCCATATAGTCGACGACGCGAACAAAGCCGTGGTCAAGACAGGGGATCGCCTCGTAAAGCCGCGCCTCCAACCCTTCGGCCACGACGCGCCGCGTCTCACGGCGTTCTGACCGCGCATTCTCGATTTCGGCCTGTTGTTCCGGCGTCAGCGGCATATCCTGTCCTCAAAAAGCGGTGGCCTCTGCGAGTCGCCGCGCACATATAGTAGAAGAGGGCAGAATAGCCCCAAGATCGGGCGGAGAAAACCGCGTATGGACAACAAAGCAGCCATCATCGGCGGCGGCCCCGCCGGGCTCGCCGCGGCGAGAGCGCTTAAGGCGTTCGCGATCGACTTCGACATCATCGAGCAATGCGATGATTTCGGCGGACTTTGGAACCGGGACTGGGACCGCTCGCCAATCTACGACAGCGCGCATTTCATCTCTTCGCGCACGATGTCCCATTTCGACGGCTATCCGATGCCCGATCACTGGCCCGATTATCCCCGCCACGATCAGATTCTGGCCTATGTCCGCGACTTCGCGCGCGCCTTCGGGCTCTACGACCACGCCCGGTTCGGACTTGGCGCCGTCTCCGCCGCGCCGATAGAGGACGGGTGGCGGGTGGAGACGACGGGGGGAGAGGCGCGTTCCTACCGCTGGCTCATCTGCGCCAACGGCGCAACCTGGGATCCGGCGGTTCCCGAAATTCCCGGCGCCTTCTCCGGCGACATCCGCCACTCCGGCGCCTACCAGTCAGCGGCGGAATTCGACAGCGCCCGCGTTCTGGTGGTCGGCGGCGGCAATTCCGGCGCCGACATCGCCTGCGACCCCGCCCAGCGCAGCGCCCATGCCGGGATCAGCCTGCGCCGCGGCTACTGGTTCATCCCGAAGCACTTCAACGGCCTGCCGACCGACGTCTACGCCGCGCGCCAGCCGAAGGTCCCGCTCTGGATCCGGCAAAAAGTGCTGAAGCGCCGGCTTTTGAAGCTTATCGGCGACCCGGCCCGGCTCGGCCTGCCGACGCCCGACCATGAACTGCTTGAGACGCATCCGTTGATGAACGACCAGGTGTTTCACTACCTCCGCCACGGCGATCTCAGGGTCTATCCCGATCTGAAGGCGGTGGACGGCGACGACGCGGTTTTCGCCGACGGCTCGCGGGCGCCGTTTGACCGCATCGTTCTCGCGACCGGCTACAAGTGGACGATCCCGTTTCTCGACGACGCATCGAACCCGTTCTCCGACGGCAAGACGAACCTGCCGCTCTGCCTCTTTTCGCCGACGCGCGACGATCTCTTCTTTCTGAGCTTCATCAAGGCCGCCGGATCGTCGATCACGCTCTTCGGAGAGATGGCCTGGATCATCGCGCGCGCCATCGACGCCCAGCGCGCGGGCGGCCCGGCCTCCGGTCGGCTCCGCGATCAGATCGACCGCAACGACTTCGATCTTCGCAAGGGATTGAAGACCGTCGCGAGCCCGCGCCACGACGCCTATGTCGACCGCGACGCCTATCGCGCGGCGCTCGACAAATTGCGCAGCCGCATGGGCTGGCCCAAGATCGAACCCGCCGCAGCCGCCTCTGGCGCATGAAGGAGACTACAGGAATGGAAATCAAATACCTGCACACGATGGTCCGCGTAAAAGACATCGACGCGTCGAAAGCGTTTTACTGCGATCTGCTCGGGCTCGAAGAAATGCGCCGCATCGACAACGAGGCCGGCAAGTTCACGCTGGTCTTCCTCGCGCCGCCCGGCCAGACCGAAGCGCAGGTCGAGCTCACCCATAACTGGGGCTCTGACGAAGACTACGGAGAGGGACGGAATTTCGGCCATCTCGCCTACTCCGTCGGCGACATATACGGGATGTGCCAGACGCTGATGGACGCCGGCGTCACCATCAACCGCCCGCCGCGCGACGGCCGCATGGCGTTCGTGCGCTCGCCCGACGGCATATCGATCGAACTTTTGCAGATGGGCGAGGCGAAGGCCCCGGCGGAGCCATGGGCGAGCATGGAAAACACAGGCCACTGGTGATGGGGAGAGGGCGCACGCGCCTGCGCCGGACGCATCTTGCGCTGACCCCCGCGTTTCTCTTCGGGCTGCTTGCCGGTCTGCTCGGGGGACCCTTCGGCCCGGGCTTCGCGCCCAGCGCCGCCGCAGAGGCGCGGTGCGAGGTGGAGCTTGTTCTGGCGATGGACGTCTCGCGCTCCGTCTCGACGGAGGAATACGAGCTTCAGATGAACGGGCTCGCCGACGCCTTCAAGGATGAGGAGGTCCGTTCGGCCGTTCGCTCGATCCGGGGCGGCGTCATGGCGACGGTGATGATCTGGGGCGACCGCCGTCAGCAGAAACAGACGACGCCGTGGACGCATCTGCGAAACGACGAGGACCTCGACGCGTTCTCCGCTTCGATCGCCGAGACCCAGCGGACCTTTGGCTTCACCCTGACCGGACTTGGCGCGGCGATGGCCTTCGCCGACGACCTCGCCGATCTCAACCCGAAGCCCTGCTATCGCCGCGTGATCGACGTATCGGGCGACGGCGTCTGGAACGACGGGCCGCGCCCCTCCGAAGTCTGGCCGACGCTCAGCCCCGGCGTCACGGTGAACGGCCTCGTCATTCTCGGCGCGACACCGGATCCCTACGCTTTTTACGAGGCGGAGGTGATCGGCGGCCCCGGCGCCTTTGTCGAGGTCGCGGCGAGCTTCACTGACTACGCCGAGGCGATCCGTCTGAAGCTCTTGCGGGAGCTTGCGCCGTCGCTCTCCATGAGGATCGAATGATCCGGACCCTTGGCGCGGCCCTCGCCCTCTCCGCCGCGTTCGGCGCGACGCCGGCGCCGGCCTACGCCTTTCAGTGCCATACCGCGCTGGTGCTGGCGCTCGACGCTTCCGACAGCGTCGATCCGGTTGAGGCCGACCTCCAGCGCAGCGGCATCGCCGGCGCGCTTCTCGACCCCGAGGTGATGGAGGCGCTGGCCCCGAGCGAAGGGTTCGGGGCGCTTCTCATGGCCTTCGAATGGGCGGATCCGGGCGAGACCCAAATCATTGCGCCCTGGACGATCCTCGACAGCCCGGCCGCGATCCACGCTTTCGCCGCGAAGCTCGGTCAGTTGCCGTCGGTTTACATGAGCGGGCAAACCGGTCTCGGCGCCGCGCTTGAATTCGCCGCGAAAGCGCATGGCGAGGCGCCGGCGGCCTGCGCGCGGCGCGTCATAGACGTGTCGGGCGACGGGCCGGGCAACACCGGGCCGACGCCGGGCCTGTATCGCAAGGCGGGCCTCTTTGACGGGATCACGATCAACGGTCTCGTCATTCGGCAGGATCCGGACGATTATTCACTGCAGCAACCGACGCGTGATCCGCTACCCTATTATGAGGCTGAAGTCCGGCATGGGGCAGGTGCGTTTGTGATGGTGACGAAAAGCTACGAGGACTATCAGGACGCGCTGCGGCGCAAGCTTTTGCGCGAATTGCGTCCGGTGCTGGCGGAGGTCGCGGAATGAGCGTCCGGTCAAATGCGATCGGCCTCGCCGCCGGCGTCCTCGCCGCGTCCGCCGTCAGCGCGGCCGCTTTCGAATGCCACACCGCGCTTGTCCTGGGCCTCGACGCGTCGCGAAGCGTGGATGCGGGCGAGCATCGCCTGCAACGAGAGGGCCTCGCCGCCGCACTCATGGATCCGATCATCATGGACGCCATCGCGCCTTATGAAGGGCTGGGCGTCGTCGCGATGGCGTTCGAATGGTCGAACCCCGGCGATCAGGTCGTCATCGCGCCCTGGACGGTGCTCGACGGGCCCGCCGCGATCGAAGCTTTCGCCGGGAGCATCCTGTCCGGCCCTTCGATCGAGCGACGCTGGAGGACGGGGATCGGCGCCGCGATGCGGTTCGCCGCCGATCAGGTGAAGAAAGCGCCCGCCGACTGCCGCCGACGCGTCGTCGACATCTCCGGCGACGGGCCCGGCAACGCCGGCACGCCGCCGGAAGTCCACCGGCGCGCCGGCGTGCTCGACGGGCTGACGATCAACGGGCTGGTGATCCGCCATCCTGAATTCGACAGCGCCCAGCCGCCGGACAAGGACCCGCTCCGCTATTTCACCGAGCATGTGGTGCAGGGGCCGGGCGCGTTTATCGAGGTCACCTCGTCTTATCAGGACTATCCCGAAGCCATTCTGAGGAAACTGCTGCGTGAGCTTTCGCCGGCGGTGGCGCAGCGGTGAAGGCGGCGCTGGCGCTCATCGTCGCCGCGTCGCTCTATGCCTCGGCGGGCGCTGCGCGGGCCGCGGAATGCGCGCTTGCGCTCGCGCTGGCGCTCGACATCTCGTCGTCGGTCAACGCGCGCGAATATGAGATCCAGAAAGGCGGGCTTTCCGCCGCGCTCCGCCACCCGGATGTCCGCAGCGCCATCCTCGCCGAGCCGGGAAGCGTGCGGATCACCGTCTATGAATGGTCCGGCTGGCAGCAGCAGGACGTCATCGCCGACTGGGCGGTGATGGAGAGCGAAGCGGATATCGACGCGCTGGCCTTTCGCCTCGACCGCCACAGCCGCCGTTACGCCGAGTTTTCCACGGCGCTTGGCGAGGCGCTGGATTTCGGAGCCAAGCTTTTCAGCAAGGTCGGCGCGACCTGCGCGCGCCGGGTGATCGACGTCTCGGGCGACGGCGTCAACAATGACGGCGTCTCGCCCGCCTCCACGCTCGGCGACCGGCTGTTTCGCGGGATCACGGTCAACGGGCTGGTGATCAAGGGCGCTTCGCCGGATCCCGAAACGCATTACCGGCAAGAGGTGATCTGGGGCCCGGGCGCCTTTCTGATGGTCGCCCGCAACGGCTTTGACGACTATCCGGACATGATCCTCGGGAAACTCCTGAGGGAGATCCAGCCGCCGCTTTTCGTCAGCGGCGCGGGCGGCG